>DUEF01000049.1 GCA_011176555.1 Caldilineae bacterium | reverse complement strand
TGAGCACGTTGTCGATCAGGTAGGCCAGTTGGGGGCTGATCACCCGTTGCTCCTCCGGCTTTTCGAATTGTTTGAGGATGTTGCCGTCGCGGTCGCGCACTTCGAGAATGACGACCGGATCGAGTGTACGATAGCCGGGGCGCAGTTCTTCCGGCGGCACAGCTTCGCCCTTCATCACGCCGCCATTGGCCAGGGTGGAGAAGGCATAGACCATGTCGAGGAGTTTGACTTCACCGCCGCCCAGGGTCAGGCTGAGTCCGTAGTAATCCTTGTTCAGGCTGGTGATGCCCAGGCGATGCGCCATGTTGACGACGTTTTTGACTCCGGCCTGGTTCATCACCCACACAGCGGGGATGTTGTATGAGCGTTGCAGGGCCGTGCGCAGGCTGACAGGGCCATGATAGCGGCGGTCGTAGTTTTCAGGCGTGTAGGGTTCGACCGCGTCGGGGAAGACCTGGCGCACGTCCATCACCACGTCGGCTGCGGTCAGGCCCTGGCTGAAACCCGTGAGATAGGTAATCGGTTTGAAGGATGAGCCAGGCTGACGCTCGGAGAGGGCGATGTTCACCTCACCATCGATCTCGGGATCATTGTAGTCCAGCGAGCCGAGCATGGCCAGTATCTCACCGGTTTCGGGGCGGATGACCACGGCTGAGGCGTTGGAGACGTTGTGATCGATGTTTTTTCGTTTCGCCAGGAAATCGACCGGCTCCAGATCTGTGCAGCCGGGTATGTCGGGGTCTTCGTGATTGAGATGAGCGATGCGTTGACGGGCGATACAGGTCACTTCGTGCTGCATGTCCACGTCCAGCGTGGTGATCACGGTGAGGCCATTTCGCCAGATGAAGAAAGGATCTTCGGGCGTGTTGAACTCGTTTTTCACCTGCTCCAGGGCATAGAGGGCGAAGTGCGGCGCGGTTTCGATATCGAAACGCTCCAGGGCGGATTCGCGCACCTGTAATTCTTCGGCGAAGGCGGCGTCGGCCTGCTCCTGGGAGATATAGCCGGCGTCCACCATGGCGTTGAGCACTTTGCCCTGGCGACGCTTCGCGTCTTCCGGGGCCTGGATGGGGTTGAGGCCGGGAAACTGGGGCAGCGCGGCCAGCATCGCCGCTTCGGCCAGCGTGAGGTCGGCCGCCGACTTGTCGAAGTAGATTTGCGCGGCCGATTCGATGCCGTAGCTGAAGTTGCCGTAGAAATTATTGTTCAGATACCATTCCAGGATATCGGTTTTCTCGTATTTGCGGGTGAGGTCGAAGGCGAGGATGGCTTCTTTGGCCTTGCGCGTGTAAGAACGTGTGAACTGTTCTTCCCGAGTGAAGAAGTTCTGTTTGGCCACCTGCACGGTGATGCTGGACCCGCCCTGGATCTGTCCCCCTTGCAGGTTCTGGATGAAGGCGCGGGCCAGGCCACGCAAGTTGACCCCGGGGTTTTCCCAAAAAGAGCGATCCTCCAGGGCGACGGTGGCGTTGATCAGGTGGGGGCTGATCTGGTCGAGGGTGATGTAGGTGCGGTCGCCGCGAAAAGGGCGGGGATCGATCGATTCGTAGAGCAAATGCTCGCCCGTGCGGTCGTAAATTTTGACGGTCTCGAAGCTCTCCTGCTCGGTGACGATGATGCTCGAGTCGGGGAGGTCGCGGGCGAAATAGTAGTAGACGCCGCCAGCGACTGCGGCCACGCTGGCCGCGCCCCCCACGATCAGGCCGACGAGCAGCACGAGTGTGAGGGCGACGATCCCGGCGATTTTTTGCCAGGTTGGCGTGCGCGCTTTTCGGGCGCGGCGACGACGGCGACGATCGAGGAAAATGGTAGTGGATCGGTTCATGGTTGGTGCTTCCAGGACATCGATTGTTCAGGCTTCTGGGTTCAAACCTGACATTGTTGTATGACGTCTGGAAGGAAAGCGGTGTTCCTGTTGATTCGATAGCAAACACATATTTTAGCATGTTAGCAGAGCGCTGACCAAAAATGCGCGGTTCTGTCGGTGAATTCGCCCCGCCCCCAAAAAGGAAAAGCCGCCCCCGCCGGGCTGGCGGAAACGGCTTGAGGTTTCCTTGCGCACTGTCGCGCCTATTTGAGCATGACCGGCATCCACAACACAGGCGCGATGTCGGGAGGATTGGTGGGAGTAATCGTGGGCGTGGGAGTGACAGTGGGCGTGGGTGTATTGGTCGGCGTGGGCGTATTTGTGGGCGTGGCCGTGGGGGTGGGAGTGACGGTGGGCGTGTTGGTCGGCGTCGGCGTAGGCGTCGGGACATCAAAATAGAATTGACTGTCATGCACCGCTGAGCGATCGGGTTGGTGCCAGTCTATGCTGTTCGGGCTAGTGACATCGCCGTCGCCGTCTGGCGACCAGGCGCCGGTGGGAACCATGCCCTCAGGCGGAACCGCCACCAGGCGATAATAGTCCAGCGTCTCCCCTTCCAGAACATTGAAAAAGCCATCATCAGCGCTGGTTTTTTCTTGCAGCGGGGTTTCCGGCATCTCCTCCCCTTCATTCCAGCCATAAAGTTGTAGGGTGACGTCGCTCAGCGGCGTATCGTTCACGCCGGCCGGCCCCTGGTAGACATAGCCCCGGAAACGGATCAAGACCTTGACGACGGCGCTGCTGTATTTATGGTATGCTGTACCATCTTCGGTGTGCGCCAACCAATCCGCTGTATTTAGCACTTCTTCTGTGATGGTGAAGGGAACGCTGACGATATAAAAACCGCCATTCGGATTTGGTTCTATCGGAAAGTCTACATTTTCAAAAATGATTCCCGTCTTATCATCTGTAAGCGTGTGGGTGTACAGAGTCGTCGTGCCTATATTACTACCCCGGTAGCAATAATGGACTTTATCGCCATAGTTGACATACAGCAACTTTTGGTTGAAATAGGCGTCACACCATTCCGTTTGGGGCTCAGTGTCAGCAACGTAGTTGATAACCCATTTCTTTAGGTCCATCACTACACCCTGAGCGCTGTCGAGACTTGTCTGTTCGTCAGATTCTTCCTCGATAAACACGGCTTTGTAAGATACGTCAGATCGGGACACTCCTGCATCAGCCGTATGTCCCCCTTCACTGATCTCAGCCACAACAGGTCTTGAGCCGCCTGAAAAAGACCATAGCGCCAGCATGGCCAGGGACAAGATGACAAAGGTGAGCAAACTGTAAGATATTTTTTTGATCCGCATAATCTTTTCTCCTCTTGAAGACTTGATCGGAAACACATAGCAACAACGAAACAATTCTATCGCAGATACCGTTCAGGCACAAAACGCCTTACAGCGCCATCGGAATCAGAGGACTAAAAAAGGTTGCGCGGTTTCCTATTTCTCCCATAGCTTGTGCTACAATCCCTTGCATAGCCCACCCTTTTTCTTGATAAGTGGCCCAGAACCATCCCAACACTATCTTTCGATTCGCGTGAACTCATTGAGGCTGAAAAATGTATCTACTGGAACGGATTAACGCCATGGTGCGCGAGCAAGGGAAAGCCGTTGGCGACAGCATCGTCAACGTCGACACGCTGCTCAATCACCGCATCGACTATACGTTTAGCGCCTATGCCGGAGCCATGCTGGCCCGGGCCGTGCGAGATCAACACATCGATGTCATCCTCACCGCGGAGGCTTCGGGCATCAGTGTAGCGGTCTTCACGGCGATGACGATCAACAACGAGCAATGGCCTCACCCCGCTTCGGTGGTGTTCGCCAAGAAAAGTCGGCCCATCACCCTGCCCGAGGGCGGTTATTATGTGGTCGATTCGTACAGCCGCACCAAGAACAAACCGGTGAAACTGTTTCTGGGAAGCCATGTGATCCCGAAGGGGGGAAGGGTGTTTATCGTGGATGATTTTTTGGCCCAGGGCACGACCTTGGAGGCGCTTGGCGATCTCGTGCGCATGGCCGAGGCGGAGATCGCCGCCTTCGGCGTGGTGCTGGAAAAGACGTTTGAGGATGGTCGGGCGGCGGTGGCGCATTTTCAGGCGCCATTGTACTCCCTGGTGAAGGTGATAGGCCTGGAAGGAGGCGCCATCCATCTGGCCCCGCCCAGCCTGTCCTGAAGAACCAGAATTCGTACCGTGACATTATGGACATTCAATAAATAATCCGGTAATCAAGACCTCCGGGAGGTGGCGACAATAGGACGCCAATTCCGAAGAATCTGGCTGGCAAAGTGGCTTGTTTTTGGCATAATTCCTTGCAGCCACCTCCCGGAGGTCACATTAATCTATTGCCGGTTTAATTTCTGAACTTCCATCATGTCGCTCATGTCGCTGCATCCCAAACGATATGGATGTCGTAGTGCAACCCAAAGACCACCCCAAACCTTGATGTGCACCCTTTAAGCTTCACTTGTTTGACAGCCGGGGAGGTTGTCGGTATACTCCCTTGGTATTTTTCTGAAATATGTCATAAAAATTAACGGTGAATCAGGCGACTATCACAGGGAATGGCGCTTGCGCGCTCTCCCTAGCAGAACTGACGCTTCACCAGATCTACAGATGACAGTCACCTATCAACCGGAGTAACTCTTCTATGCGCGTCTTATTCGTCGAAAAACAACTTGATTACGAGCCCCAGGGCACCATGCAGCTTTCTTCTGTGTTGAAGGAGGCCGGCCATGATGTGGCTTTGACGATTGCCGCGCAGGAAGACGCCCTCGAATTCGCGTACGAATACCAACCGGACGTGTTGGCCTACAGCGTGATGACCGGCTCGCATCACTACTATTTCGATCTCAACCGCCAGATCAAGGAACGACTGAATGGTAAAAATGTCTTTTCCATGTTCGGCGGGCCTCACCCCACCTTTTTCCCGGAGATGATCGCGGAACCGGGCGTGGATGGCCTGTGCATCGGCGAAGGCGAAGGCCCCATCGTCGATCTGGTGAACGCGCTTGGCAATGGCGGCGTCAAGCCCGACATCCCCAACTGGTGGCTCAATATCGATGGCGAAGTGATCAAGAATCCCGTGCGGCAATTGTTGCGCAGCCTGGGTGACTTGCCGCGGCCCGACCGCCATCTCATCTACGATAAACACGTGTACATGCGAGAGGCGCCGGTCAAGCACTTTATGGGCTCGCGTGGTTGCCCCTACCAATGCACCTACTGCTTCAATCACGCCTACTACCAGATCTACAAAGGCGAAAAGCGAGGTTCTCAGCGCCCCGTGGACACCATTATCGATGAGGTGAATTGGGTTCGCGCCAATTGGCCGCTGGAAAACGTGGTTTTCATCGATGATCTGTTCATTATTTTCGATGATTGGCTGGAAGAGTTCGCCGAAAAGTGGCCGAAGGAAGTGGGATTGCCCTTCTTTTGCAATGTGCGGGCTGACCTGCTTGTGAAGGGGCCGCATAAGGTCGATTTACTAAAAAAGGCCGGGTGCGGCACCGTCAGCATGGGCATAGAAGCCGCCAACGACCGCATCCGGGTGAAGCTGCTCAAACGGCGCATGACCCGCGAAGATATGATTCAGGCCGGAAACATGGTGCGCGATGCGGGCATCCACATTACTTCCACCAACATCCTCGGCCTGCCCACCAGCACCCTGGAAGATGATCTGGACACCATGCGACTCAATGCCGCGGCCAGGATATCCTATGCCCACGCCTTCATTTTTCAACCCTACCCCGGCACCGAACTCGGCCAGTATGCGCAAGACCACGACTTCATGGTCGGCACGTTCGACGACATCCCCACCATTGCCTGGGATCGATCGATTTTGGTGAGGCAAAATCCCGAAGAGACGCGGCAAATCGAGCATTTACAGCGTTGGTTCGCCATTGGCGTCGAACTTCCCTGGATGGAGCCGCTCATTCGGAAGCTGATCAAGGCCCCACACAACAAGTTTGTGGATTCGATCTATTGGTTGTTGAATAAATCTTTCAAGGGTTACGCCATCAGCAGTCGCGTGCACCCCACCAAATTCAATATCCGCAATCTGTGGAACGCGGCTACGCATTTCTTCCGCATGGATGCGTGATTGGGTAGGCCGGGAGTCCGGAGATGCCAGTGGGCTGGGGATTTGGCGCGTCTTGCCTAGATCAACGTCTTCATCCGCAACATTCGATCGCCGAGGCTTTCCAGCGCTTCGGCGATTTCCGGTTTGTCCTCCCTACGCAGTTGCTGCACCGATTGATTGAGTACGCTGAAGAAGGTCCCGTCGATTGCAGGGAGATTGAGGGTGACGATTTTTTCCAATGCTTCATCGTCAGGGGCTTTGAGAATCTGGCGAATGAGTTTGAGGGCTTCTTGGTTGGTCATAGGGAGGGCCATGTGGGGTACGGGCGAGCGGTGGGTCGCTCCGGTAATCTCGACGACGTCACCGCATTTCGGATGAGGGCGACCGGCGGGTCGCCTACGGCATTGTAGCGGCAAAACCGCCTCCTTCCAAAAGCTGGCGGACGCGGGGCGGTGTTTTAGGCTCGAACCGCCAGCGTGCTATAATCCCGACTATGTCTTCTCAAAGCGCTCCGGCGCTCACAGGTTTGCGATATCTTGTCTTGGCGCTATTGTTGACGATGCCGGTTTGGGCGACGCTGACGCGACCGGGATTGCCAGCGTCGCAGGCGGGGCCTTTGCCTGTTCTGGAACTGCAGGCTGCAGAACAGGGGGAAACGGCATTTCTGGCGGATGTTGGCGACGGCTGGCGCGGTGACGGCCCCCTGCACTTTTGGCTGGCGCGAGGGCTACGAATCACAGGCGTCGACGCCCTAACCGCCCTCAAGGGGAGCGCCCTCCTCGCCATCTTACTGCTTTCCGTTGGCGTTTGGTGGTGGGCGAGCGCTGTGGTGGGGAAACGCGCCGGCGTGCTCGCTGCGGTGCTTGTGGTCTTCGCCCCCGTGTTTCTGAGCGCTCTGTTTCGCAGTGGCGATTGGGCCCTGCTCTGGACGATGGCGGGCCTGGCGTGGGCCGGGCTTGGTCTGGCGCTGGCCTCGAGGTGGGGATTGGCACTGGCCGCCGCGGGCGCGTTTGCGGCGACCGCCGCTTATCCCGGCCTGGGGATGTGGGCGCTGGCGGGGCTACTGCTGCTGGCGGGGGGGCGGCGACACTGGCGGGGCGTGATCGCCTTGCTCGTCGGCGCGCTGGCCGGTCTCGTTGTCTCGACCCCGTGGGCGCTCCCCAGTAGCCCCGCGTCTGGTGGCGACGGCATCCTCCTGCACCAACTGGTCGAACCGGGCTGGTTGTGGGGGATAAGCACGCTCTCTCTCGACACCCCCCTGAGCTTCTCCCTCGGTTTCGCCCTGCTGGCGCTGCTCATCCTCGCGATCTGGGCGTATTTTCA
>DUEF01000048.1 GCA_011176555.1 Caldilineae bacterium | reverse complement strand
AGGATTGGGCGGAAGCGATGAGCGCATTGCTTCTGGAAATCAAGGAAGCCGTGGCTCAAGCAACGCATCGCACTCCGGCCTGAGCAGCTTCAAGCCTTCGAGCGCCGGTACGACGCCATCATCCAGCAAGGCCTGGCCGCTAATCCTCCCCCGCTACCGCCGCTGGTCAAGAAGCGAGGGCGGCGCAAACAGACGCCCCCAAAAAGCTGCCGTTGAGCCGCACTTGCTACCTTAGTAGTTACATCTTTAATCATTGATCATTGCTCGCTCACCAACACTCGCCGTAACACCTTGCCGATGAACGATTTGGGCAACGCTTCTCGGAATTCGATCTCCCACGGAATCTCATACGACTCCAGGCGGCGTTCGCACAGCGCCATGATCTCCTCCTGCGAAAGCTCTGAACCCGGCCGGGGCACGACAAACGCCTTGATTTTCTGTTCCTCGCCCTCTGTGCCGATCCCGACCACCGCCACCTCCATCACCTTGTTGTTCTCGTAGATCACTTCCTCCACATCTCGCGGGTAAACGCTGTAGTCGCCCATCATGATCGTGTCGCGTCGGCGGCTGATGATGCGGAAATAGCCATCGTCATCGCGCACCGCCACATCGCCCGTATCCAGCCAGCCATCCTTCAGCACGGCATCGGTGGTCTCCCGGTCGATCCCGCCTTTGGGATGCCAGTACCCCGCCATCACCTGCGGCCCCTTCACCAGCAGTTCCCCGATCTGGCCGGGCGGCAAGTCCTCACCGCTGAACATATCGACGATCTTGGCGTCGGTGTTGGGGATCGGAACGCCGATGGAACCGGTCTTGCGCACGCCTTCGAGGGGGTTGGCGTGGGTCACGGGCGACGCTTCGGTCAGGCCGTAGCCCTCCACCAGGCGGCCGCGCGTCAGCTTCTCGAAGGCTTCTTGCGCCTCGATGGGGAGCGGTGCGGCGCCGCTGATGCAGGCGCGGATGGAGGATAGGCCGTAAGAGCGCACATCGGGCGCGCGCATCAGGGCCGAGTACATCGGTGGGACGCCAGGGAAAATGGTGGGGCGATGCAAACTGATGTGTTCCAGCACTTGCTGCACTTCGAACACCGGCAACAGAACGATGGTGGCGCCCATGGCGATGGGGATGTTCATGGCGTTCGTCATGCCGTAGCTGTGCACCAGGGGGATCGCGGCCAGACAAACCTGTTTGCCGTAGGCTAGATGTCCCAGCCAATGGCGGGTTTGCACGGTGTTGGCGACCAGGTTGTAGTGCGTCAGGCACACGCCTTTGGGCGCTTCGGTTGTGCCGCTGGTGAACAGGATGGCAGCCAGATCATCCGGGGCCACGGTCACGCGCGGCGCGGCGACGGGCGCGTCCTGCAACAGGGCGTTCATCGCCAGCCCCGGCGCTTGCCAATCCTCGCCATCCATCTCGCTGTCATCCACATCCCACTGCGTCATCAGCCGTTTGAAGGTGACGGATGACAAGGTAGACCGGATATCCGCCAAAATGATGTGCTCCGCAGAGGTCGAGCCGCGAATAGCTTCCGTCAGACGCCGATTGCTTCGCAATGTGATGACGACTTTGGGCTTCGTTTGGCTGATTTCGGACAGCATCTGGGCGCTGTCGGCCTCGGGGTTGGGCAACACCACCACGCCGCCGATCTTGAGAATGGCGTAATAGGCGATGATCAACTGCGGCATGTTGGGCAGCGCCACAGCCACGCGGTCACCGGGCCGCACGCCCATGCCATGCAAGACGTTGGCGAATTGATTCACCTGTTGGTTGAGCTGTTCGTAGGTGAGTTTGTTGCCGAAGAAAACCGTGGCCGCGCGCTTGGGAACCCAACCAGCGGCGCTTTCCAGGAATTCCGGCAAGGTGCGGCGGGGGATGGGGACGGTGGCGGGCGTCTCTTTGCTGTAATTCCTGATCCACGGGCGATGTTTGAGGCGCTGTGATTTTGGGGTTGTCGAGCGCCAGGTGCGGCGCTCGTCGCCGGTGATAAACCGTTCGATGGCGCGGTTGGCGGCCTCGTGCCGTTCCAACTGCACCTTGTGTTTCGACGCGCCCACATCGTAGACTTCAGCATTGGGGATCGCCCGCCCGACCTCCTCGAAGACATCACGCGGGAAGTAGAAATCCTTGGCTCCGATCATGACCAGTGTGGGCGTGGTGATGTTGCGCATCAGCGACCAGCCCTGCCAATGCTGCATGTTGTTGGCGGCCATGCGTTTCATTACGTGCAATTCGGCATCCCACTTGGGGCGGTAGCGCCAGAAAGGTTGCAACGTCCGCAACGGCATTTTTAGCAGTCGCTGGGCGGATTTGGGTAACGGGAATTCGCCGGCAGTGGCGATCAGCACCAATTTAGAAAGCCGCTCCGGGTGGGCGTTGGCGTATTCGACGGCGATGGCGCCGCCGAACGAGTGGGCGACGAGCACAAAGCGTTCGGGCAGATTCAGCGTTTCGACGATGGCTTGCAGATCGTCCACCATCTCGTCCATCGTGTAATTGGTGAAGGGCGCGTCGCTCTGGCCGTGCCCGCGCAAGTCTGGCGCCACCACGCGGTAGCCCTGGTTCACAAAATGATTGATCTGGAACTCCCATGATTCCAGCACGCCGGCGTAGCCATGCACGAACATGATCGTGTCGTGCGCCTCCTCCGGCCACAGATCGACCACGCTCAAGTAGGCGTCAGCAACGCCACGGATGGGAACTTTCTCCCGGTAGAGATCGAAATCGTACTGGATGTCCTGGCGCTTGACGCCGCGGAGTTTTTCTTTTTCATGCGTTGTCCCTTGTGCGGATGGAAAATGATCGTAAGCCGGATAGCATCCTAGCACGATGAGTGCATTGCCGCAAACCGGTCTATTCACTCACCAGTCCTCAAATCACAATAACCCCAACTCCTTCGCCTTCAACGCCGCTTGTGTGCGGTCTCGCACCCCGATCTTACCCAGGATACTGCTCACATAATTCTTCACCGTGCCCTCGGCCAGGAACAAACGGCCAGCGATTTCTTTGTTCGTGTAGCCATTGGCTATGAACCGCAACACTTCCTCCTCCCGCTCAGACAATGGCTCAACCAGTTTCGTTGGCCCCGAACGCCGCGTCTGGCCCAACCGCGCGAACTCCGCCACCACCTTGCGCGTCACCGAGGGATCGATCAGCGCCCCGCCCGCGGCCACGGTGCGAATGGCCCCGGCCAGCTCCTCGCCCGACACCGCCTTGAGCAAATAGCCCCGCGCCCCCGCGCGCAGCCCCTCGAACACGTACTCGTCATCATCGAACGTGGTGAGGATGATGACCCGCGCGTCCGGCCAGCGTTGCCGCAAGCGGCGGGTGGCCTCCACGCCATCCATCACCGGCATGCGCACATCCATCAGCACCACGTCAGGCTGGCGTTTTTCGTAGAGTGTCAGCGCTTCTTCGCCGTTTTCGGCTTCGCCGACCACCACGAGATCGCCTTCCAACTCCAGTAGCGTGCGCAAGCCGTCGCGCATCAGGCGTTGATCGTCGACAAGGAGGAGGCGGATAGCGTTCATGCGGGTTTGCTCGGGGGCTTGGTTTGGTATTACGCTGGCTCCATCACGCGAAGTTGCAAGATTCTCGCCTGCACCGAATCCAGAACCGAGTCGCGGATAAACGCGCTGGCATTCAGAATCTCGATGCCAATCAGATCTCCCATCGCATTGAGTTCAGCGGTGATGTCGGGAGCCACTTCCACGCTGCCCATTTCTGGTTCATCGGAAAGCGCCAAGTGCAAAATATCTTCTTGTTTAAAATATGCCAGTTTTGGGTTAGACATGGGTGAACCGTCCTGTTCGCAGTCGGGAATTGACTTGTTGTCGTGTTGTAGCATGAATCGTGATAGGCGTCGTCACGCCTTCGGATTCCTCATAAGCGATCATAACCAAGGTGCTATCGTGGCGGCCGACCACGATATGACGCCCTGTGGCGGAATCCAAGTATCGTTCACTTGAGTATCTCACGATATTTTCGATCTTGGCAAGGTCATACCCGCGTAACCTCGCGCGGTATCGCATATAATCTGTCCAAATGATCATGTAAACGATCTCCTTTTAGACGCGAGTATCATAATTGAGGGAAGAAAGCGGAACGAAAAACGTCGCCCGGGTTCCACCACCTGGCCGGGGTGAGAGATAAAAGTCGCCGCCGAGTTGTGCGGCGCGCTCTTGCAGGCCCTTGAGCCCGAATCCGCCTGGCCCCGGCTTGAGCGGGACGCCGACGCCGTCATCGCTGACCGACAACGCGACGCCGCCATCTTGCCGCTGCAACTGCATCCACACGTTTTTGGCCTGGGCGTGGCGCTGCACATTCGTCAGCGATTCCTGCGCGGCCCGGTAAAGCGCCCGGCGGTGCTGGGGCGGCAGTTCGGGCAGTTCGACCGGCATTTCCAGCTCGACCGTCAGGCCTGTGCCCTGCCGGAATTGCTCGGCCAGGCGCTGCAACGACACATCCAGGCACAAATCCTCCTCGACCGGTGCGCGCAGGGCCGCCACCGCTTGCCGCAATTCCGCCAACGCCTCGCCGATCTGCTCCCGCACCGTTCCCACCATCTGCTCCGCCCGGCCAGGGTCTTTGGAGATCAGGCGTTGCGCCGCCTCCAACTGCACGGCCGATACCGTCAACCTGTGCCCCACCGTGTCGTGCATCTCCCGCGCCAGGCGACTGCGCTCCTCCACAATCGTCAGTTCCTGGACTTGATCGGCGTACGCTTGCAACTGCTGGTGCGCTGTTTGCAGCTCCTGCAACAAACGCTTGCTTTCCTGCTCCGCCCGTTGTGCGTCCGCGGTCGATTTGGCGAAACTGGCGAAAAAATAGTAGGCGGATGCGTAAATGATCGCCGAGAATAAGCCATCAGACCATCCGTGCTTTGTGATGAAAAAGCTCGCCGAGATGAAGGTGAAAGCAGCGATCCACAGCACCCATTCCCTGGGCTCGAACAGCATGGCCGCGGTGACGCTGAGCACGAAGAAAAGGATGACGAATAAACTAAGGTGTGGTGGAACTGCCAGCAAGGCGACGGTCAGCACGGTGATGGCCGCCATCAACAAGCGCTGCCGTCGGATGCTACCCCACCACCACGAGGTGAAATGAATGATGGCGTTCAGCAAGAACAGGATTGTTACCAGTGCCAGCACCAACCAACGATTGCTATAATTGTTGGTGAAAAAATCCAGCAGGCCCAATCCGCCCGCTGCCAACACCACGACAAAACCACTGAGGTTGATGAGTTTTTTCGTGAGATACTCGCGTGTCAATTTCATAATCAGGGAGACGAAATGGTGTTGTGGTTTACTGGCCCCGCCGGATCACGAATCCGGCTAGAGCAAAGGCGTCTTTCCCGGTTTACAGGTTTCCTGGTCTACCCATCTTACCTTCATTCATATCGAAACCGCCAGACGCCGACCGACAGGTAGACGACGCCAAACACGAGCAGCATGATCGCTTCCGGCAGGATGGCCTGCACGCCCAACCCGCGGGTGACGATGTCGTTGAAGCCCTGCATCGCCCAGTAGGTGGGGGTGAACTGGGCGACCCGTTGCATCCACGCCGGCGTGATCTCGATCGGCCACCAGGCCCCGCCCAGGGCGGCGATGCTGTACATGAGGATATTGGCCAGGGCGTTGGCTTGCGCGTACGTCCTGGCGATCCCGGCGATCAACATGCCCAGGCTGGTAAGCGAGAAGCTGAAGGCCAGGAGCAAAAGTGCGAGCGCGCCGGGCGCTTGTCCCCAATTGACGCCGAAGGCGAATTGGCCCACCAGGATCAGAACCGCGGCCTGCGCCAGGCCCGCCACGAAGACCGCCAACAGCTTGCCCGTGAGGATAGCGCTTTTGCGCATGGGCATGACCAGCAAACGCCGCAGCGTGCCCTGTTCCCGCTCGATGATGAGGACGATGGCGCCGTTGAGCATGAACACCAGGGCGAATGTCACCAACATGCCAGGCGAACTCTGCTGAAAGCCGCCGGGAAGCTGGTCTGGGTTATCGAGACGGGTGAGCGCCTGGCTGTGCACGACCAGTGGCGGCGAATCCGACCAGAGGGTCTGGGCCCGGACGACGGCGTCAGCGAAGTAAGCGGCGGGATCGATGGCGCCGTCCGCGAACAGATCGAACTGTTGGGCCACGGCCACAGCGGTTTCCGCGGCGTTGATCACGCCCGACATCGCCGAGGTCGCCGCGCACACGCTCTGCTCCACCGCCTGGGCCGAGCGCAGATCGACGGCGTTCGGGAATAGAGCGATGGTGGGGTTGCCGCCGGCCGTCAGGGTCGAACTAAAATCGGCCGGGATCACGATGGCGGAAACGACGTTTTCCTGCTCCACCTGCGCCAGGGCCGCTTCTCTGTCCAGCCGCGCCAGCGCCAGTTGGGGATTGGCGTCCAGGCGGGCGATGAGCATGTCGCCCAATTCGCCTGCGTCCTCGTTGACAACGGCCACGGGCCAACGAGTCGATTCGCCATCGCCATAGCCGCCGATGACCGTGCCCAGCACAAAAGTAAAGACCAGCGGCATGGCCAGGGCGAAGATGAGCACCATGCGACTGCTGTACGTGGTTCTCAGGTATTCGATAGCGATATGGTAGATGCGATAAAACATGGTCATCTCACAAAACGGCGCGGGAGCCGCCACACAGCCAGGGCGAAGAAAATGGCGCTCATCCCCAACAGCACGCCGATTTCGAGCAGCACGTCGTTCAGGCCGCCGCCACGGAGCGACAGATCGGTGAAGCCGTCCAGCGCCCAGCGGTTGATCGTCAGCTTGCTAAGCACTTGCAGCCAGCCGGGAAGAGCGCTGGCCATGAAGAAGTTGCCGCCGAGGATGGCGAAGATCAGGGCGAGCGCCGAACCGATGACGGCTGCCTGGCGCGCGTCTTTGGCGAAAGCGACGATGAATGCACCCAGGCTGGAGGCGGCCGCCACCACGGCGACGATCATCAGCGCCACGCCCAGCGGCGATCCGCCCCAACTGAGGCCGAATAGCAGCGATGAGACGACGACCAGGATGCCCAGTTGCAGGACGCCGGTCAGCATCACGCCGCCGTTCTTGCCCGCCAGGATTTCGGCGAAGCGGGTGGGCGAACTCATCATGCGTTGCAGCGTTCCCTCCCGCTCTTCTTCCAGGATGGAACGCGAAGCGTCGAAGAGGGTGAACATGAGGAAAAGGATCGCCATGCTGGGCGCGAAATAGGCCAACGGATTCATGTTTCGGTCGGTCTGAGCGTCCACCAGGGTCGTTTTCAGGTCGATGCGATTGCCGCCCTGGTTGGCGGGGTCGCTCAGCGTCCCGGCCAGGACGGTGGGAAGCGTGGCGAGCCTGGGCCCGAGCGTGTTCTGGTGCTCCAACAACTGCATCACCCCCACCCGTCCGCCCACGATGCCGGCATTGAAGCTGTTGGCGATCTCGGAGACGACCGCTTCTACGATGATCGGGCTGAAAGTGGAGGCCGGGTCGGTGAAGATGTCGATGGCGGTGGCATCACCCTGCTGGCTGCGCACCGCGTCGCTGAAATCAGGCGGGATCACCACCACCGCCCGCATCTCCCCTCGCTCGACCTGCTGCTTGGCCCCGGCCAGATCACTGACCAAATCATTGGTGGATGATTTGGCCTCGACCGGCTCCAGCAGCTCCGCCAGGTCAGCGGATTCGAGGATATCGGCCAACGTTTGCCCCAAATCCCCTCTGTCCTGATTGACGATCACGATGGGGATGTCGGCGATGGGCGCGGGCGCGTCACCGCCGAAACCACCGAAAGCCGCGCCCATGATGGCGGCCAGCGCCAACGGCGCCACCAGCATCAGCAAAATGCCGTTGCGATCCCGGAAGCGAATCAGCGTATCTTTGGTGGCGATAGACCAGATTTTGTTCATAGGGTCAGTGTGCTAGCCGAAAAGTCTGTGGTAAAATGGGAACGGAAACTGGAGCGTCCACCATGTCGATGACCATTAGCGCTGAAGCACTAGCTCAATATCGAGCCACCGCCCGAACCCGTGAACAGACCCGAGCCGCGGCTGTGGCTGCGCGCCGCCAACGCGCCTAGGGCAGGTAGCCGAACAGGCGGCTGATTTGCTAAAAAAACGGTTCGGGGCCACGCGGGTGGCGGTGTTTGGATCGCTAGCCCAAGAGGGGCGGTTTGGCAAAACATCGGACATCGACATGGCTGTGTGGGATGTGGCGGGAGAAGATTATCTGGTTGCTGTCGCCAAGTTGCAGGACTTGGACCGAGACTTCAAGATCGACCTGATTTCGATGCAGTACTGCAAACCTCGACTGGCCGAAACCATCCGGCGAGAGGGAGTGGAACTATGAATGGCAAATATCTGGCGATTAATCTCTCAGCGCACGCCCGGTCAGGTGCAGGAACACCGCTTCCAGGTTGGGCTCCCGGATTTCCAGACGCTTGACGCGCGCGCCGGTCTGGTTGA
>DUEF01000047.1 GCA_011176555.1 Caldilineae bacterium | reverse complement strand
ACGCTTCAGGGGGCGGGCGCTCTTGCTGGCGGTCATCGTCGCCCTGATCATCATTCCCTTCGAGGCCGTGGCCGTGCCGTTATTGCTCATGGTCAGTCGTGTGGGCTGGTTGGACAATTACTACGTTCAGATCGTGCCTTTCATCGCCGACGCCTTCTCCATCTTCCTCTTCTACCAGTTTTTCATCAACCTGCCTGCCGATTTGGAAGATGCCGCTCTGGTGGATGGGGCCAGCCGCTGGCGCATTTACCGCAGCATCGTCTTGCCGCTCTCGCGCCCGGTTTTCGCCACCGTCGCCATTCTCCAGTTTCTGATCCATTGGGGCGATTTTCTCTGGCCGCTGATGGTCACGCGCGGGGAGGCGTACCGGCCTCTGCCCGTGGCCATGCAGCAGTTTTTCAGCTACGATCCCAAACTCTGGGGCGACATCATGGCCTTCGCCTCCATGATCACCATCCCCGTGCTCATCGTCTTCCTGCTCTTCCAGAAATGGTTCGTGCAGAGCGTAGCCAGCACCGGCGTCAAGGGCTAAGAACAACCGACAGTGAACAATCAACAGTCAACGGATCGGCTTGCTGACGATGCGGGCGTTGCGCAGCAATTCCGGCGAGCTTTCCTGGCCGATCCCGCTCAACACGTGCTGATGATCACCAATCACGGCGTTCACCAGTGGCAGGTCATCCCCGGTCTGCCGGATACGGGCGGGCAGAACGTGTTTGTCAACCAGTTCACCGAGACTTTGGCGAAGCTGGGATTCAAGATCACCATCGTCAATCGGGGCGGATTCCTGCATCCCACCAGCGGCGAGCGCCGCACTGGCTGGCGCTACAAAGACGCCAGTCAACGCATCCTTTACCTGGATGACGGTTTGCCCGCATTCGTGCGCAAGGAGGATATGCACGAACGCCTGCCAGCGCTTGCCACGGCGTTGGAACAAGCGCTGGCCGAGGAAAACGCCGACGTGGACCTGATTTTCTCTCATTATTGGGATGGAGCGAAGCTCGGCGCGCTGTACAATCGTACTCGCAGCCATCCCGCCCCGCATGTTTGGACGCCTCATTCGTTGGGTGCGATCAAGAAACGCAATATGCCGCCAGAGCGCTGGCCTGGTTTGCGCATCGAGCAGCGCATCGCGGTCGAGCAAGCGCTGCTTTCGGAGCTGGATGCTGTTATTGCTACATCCTCAGCTATCGAGCAGTCACTGCGCTTGGATTACGGCTACACCCGACCATTGCTGTTCCTCCCGCCCTGCGTCGATCCCGACCGTTTTCACCCTCGCACTGCTGCGGAGGATGATCCGGTTTGGCGATTCCTGGCGGAGCGGGTAGGATTAGCGCCGCATCAGGTGCGAGGTCGTCAAATTGTCACCGAGATCAGCCGCACCGACCGCACCAAGCGCAAAGACGTGCTGCTAAGGGCCTTCGCCGCGGTTCGCAAGCAGGTTCCCGACAGCTTGTTGGTGATTTCCATCGACGAGCGCCAAGCGGAATTGGCTGCGGAGCTTACCGCGCTGATCGCAGAATTGGAACTTGCCCATCACGTCGCCGTCGTTGGCTCGATCTGGGATTTGCTCCCGACCCTTTATGCTGTCTCCGCCGTGTACTGCACCCCCTCGGTGATGGAAGGCTTCGGCATGGCGGCGGAAGAGGCGGCGGCGACCGCCAACCCGGTTGTGGCCAGCCACCTCGTTCCCTTCGTAACCGAATATCTCTTGGGCCCCGATGTAGAGACGTTCGAGTGCGAAACCGCCGCCCATCCCCTGACCCTGGGCGGTGGCGCTGTCGTCGTTCAGGCTGACGACATCGCCGGCTTTGCCTGCGCCCTGTCGCTGTTGCTGACAAATCCTGAGCTTCGCCAGCGGATGGGGCAGAGCGCTTATCGCACCACCATCCCTTACTTCACCTGGGACAAGCGGGTCACGGCTCTGCTTGACCAGGTGTCCACCTTGCTATGAGCCAACGACTGCATGCTGATGCGCTGCGCCGCCTGCTGCAATCCGAGCATATCGAAACGCTTTCCGCCCCCGATCTCATCCGCACATTTCGGGAAGATGACGGTATTGCCGCCTTCCGCCCGGATGGCATCTGTCAGATAGACCCCCGCACCGGCGACCGCGTCCTCTTCAACACCTCCCGCGCTCGTCGGCCCCACGACAATCGCCCGCCGGCAACCCCTCCCTCGACTTTCTCCCCGGCGTGCGCCATTTGCCGGGGCGACACCACCGGCATCCTCGATGTCGCAGCGCTGAGCGAGGGCTTCACCTTTATCAACAAGAATCTCTACCCGATGTTGTATCCTCAGGAGACTGTGATTCCGCATTATCTCCCGGAAAACGCCAGCGAACATATCGGCGCCCAGGCGAAGCCGGCATACGGGCTTCATTTTTTGCAATGGACTTCCTCGTTTCACGACAGAGACTGGCACAACATGCCGCTGGCGGATTGTGTGGTGGTCATGCAGCGGCTGGCGGCGCTGGAAAGAAGATTGCTCGATCTGGGGCCGGAGCTTTTGCCTGGCGCCAGTGGTGGAGCGGCGTATGTCTCCATCATCAAAAACCAGGGCGGATTGGTCGGCGGCTCACTGGCGCATGGCCACCAGCAAATCGCTTTCGGGTCCGTCATGCCCGGCCGGGTTCAGGACAATCGGCGTTTCGAGCAGGAACAGGGAGAGCCATTCTCGGCGTACTTGCTGCGCGAGAATCCGGCTGAGTTTGCCGTAAGTGACTATGGCCCGGCCGTGCTTCTGGTTCCGTATTTCATGCGTCGCCCGTATGACATGATGCTTCTCTTGAAAGCGAGCAACCGGCGTCACCTTTTCGAGTTGGACGAAGATGAATTGGCCGCCGTCGCCCGGGGCTGGCGGGATGCCACAGCCGCCATCCGCCGGATCATGCCGCAGTTGGGCCGGGAACTCGCGTACAACGTGATCGTCCATAACGGGCCTGGCGCCGGCCTCTATTTCGAGTTTCTTCCCTACACCCAGGAAACCGGCGGCTTCGAGCATCTCGGCCTGTACGTTTGCCAGGGCAATCCGGCCGAGGCAGCCATCCATTTGCAACAAGTTCTTGCTCAGCCACGAGGAGAAATCACCCGATGATGCGCATACCACCCGGAGACATAGACGTACTCACTATCGGTGAAACCGTGGTGGATATGATTTCAACTGAAGAAACCGATTCACTGCTCGATGCTTACACCTTTCGTAAACATGCCGGCGGCGCACCCGCTAATCTTGCCACGAATGTCTCACGGTTAGGGGGAAGGGCCGCCACTATCTCGAAAACGGGCGCCGGGCCGTTTGGCCAATTTCTCAAAGCCGAACTCGACCGGGCCGGGGTGATCACCGACCATCTTGTGATGACGCCTGAGCACAACAGTTCGGTGATTTTTAACTCCCGCACATCCGGAACTGCGGAATCGCAGGCCTTGCGCGATGCCGACTATCATCTGGAACCGTCGGAAATCTCAGAAGGACTCATCCGCAGCGCCAAAATTATCCATGCCTCCGCCTTCGCTCTTTCTCGCAACCCCTCCCGTTCGGCAATCGAAAAGGCGTTTCGTATAGCCGAAGGCTATGGAAAGATCATTTCTCTGGACCCAAACTACCACCGGCCCATCTGGCCACAACCTGCTGAGGCGGTCGCTGTCTTGAGCCGAATGTTCGCTTTTGCAACCGTTACCAAGCCCTCGCTCGATGACGCCGTACGCCTGTTCGGCCCTGGCCAGACGTCCGAGTGGTATATCGCTCGGTTTCACGACATGGGCCCCGAGGTGGTGGTGCTCACGATGGGCTCTGCGGGGACGCTGGTTTCAGAACGGGGCCAATTGGTTCATATTCCCGCACGCGCCATCGAAGTGGTGGACGCCACAGGCGCGGGTGATGCTTTCTGGTCGGGGTTTTTGATGGCGTTGCTGGATGGCAATTCGCTACAACGCTGCGCCCTGTTCGCCCGGGAAGTCGTCGAGCGCAAATTGGCGGCGGTGGGCCCCCTTTCCGCACAGATCGACCGCCAGGAAATCTACGCCAGGATTAACTTTAGCGACGCCACGACCAACTGACCGCGTGACCACGTGACCAATTCCTATGCACCTCACCTTCCTTAACCCCCAGGGCAACTTCGACCCCAACGACCGCTACTGGACCGAGCATCCTGACTTCGGCGGCCAGCTTGTCTACGTCAAGGAAGTGGCCATCGCCCTGGCCGAGTTGGGGCATGACATCGATATCGTCACCCGCCAGATCATCGACGACGATTGGCCCGAATTCGCCGCTCCGCTCGACCAGTATCCTGACTCCGACCGTGTTCGCGTAGTCCGCATTCCTTGCGGCCCGCCGCACTTCTTGCGCAAGGAGGATTTGTGGCCCTTTTTGGGCGGGGAATGGGTCCCCAACATCCTCGATTTCTATCAGCAGGAAGGCCGCCGGCCCGACGCCATCACCACGCATTACGCGGATGGTGGGCTCTGCGGCGCGCTGATCGAGCAGCAAACCGGCATCCCCTTCACCTTCACCGGGCATTCGTTGGGCGCGCAGAAAATGGACAAACTGAGCGTCAATGCCGACAATCTGGCCGAACTCGACCGGCGCTTTCACTTCAGCCAGCGTATCGCGGCCGAGCGCATCGCCATGAATCGGGCGGCGCGGGTGATCGTCAGCACCAGCATGGAGCGTTTTGAGCAATACGCGCATCGCGCTTACCGGGGSGCTRTSGACGTGYACGACGATGGGCATTTCGCCGTGATCCCGCCCGGCGTCAATCTGCGCATCTTYGACCRKGCGGYSRYCARCGMCRKWGARGWGGAGACRCNAGGCNCACATCGAGCGCATGTTGGYGCGGGACATCGCCCCAGATCGCAGGCGGCTGCCGGTCATCGTTTCTTCCAGCCGATTGGACGCCAAAAAGAATCACATCGGCCTTGTCGAAGCCTTTGCGCATAGTCAAAGACTACAAAACCAAGCAAACCTTGGAATCATCGTACGAGGCATGGACGATCCATTGCGCAAACACAGCCAGATCACGCCAACGGAACGAGCGGTGCTGGATCAGTGTGTGAATATCGTTGATCAGTACGATTTGTGGGGCAAGATCACGGCATTTCCTCTCAACAGCCAGGCTGAATTGGCGGCCGGGTATCGCTATCTGGCCGAACGGCATTCTGTTTTCGCCCTGACGGCGCTGTATGAGCCCTTTGGTCTGGCCCCATTGGAAGCGATGGCCGCAGGACTGCCGGCGGTGGTGACGAAAAATGGCGGGCCCAGCGAGAGCTTGTTCGACGCCGCCACCGGTACCGCTTATGGCGTGCTCGTCGATCCCGTCGATCCGCAGGACATCGCCCGGGGCTTGCTCGAGGTTGTGGGTGATGCGAATCAGTGGCAATACTATCATGACGCTGGCATCCGGCGGGTGCATGACGCCTACACCTGGCAGCGCACCGCGGCTGGCTATTTGTCCGTTATCGAGCAGATTTTGGATCGTCTCGAACCGATCCCCGCCTATTTCCGAGATCCCGGCGCTGGTGATATCTCGGCCGACCTGCTTGCCTCAGCCTACCTTGATTCATGAACCCGGCCATCTTCGCGCCCGACGGCGACATCGACTTGCTGGCAGTGGGCGAAACCCTGATCGATTTTATCTCCGAGCAGAGCGTCGCGCACCTGCAGAACGCCGGGAGCTTCCGGCGCTATCTCGGTGGGTCGCCCGCCAACATCGCCGTCAACGTGGCGCAATTGGGCGGCCGCTCCGCGGTGATCTCCAAAATCGGGGGCGATGCCTTTGGCCGGTTCATCGAATCCGAGTTGCGGCGTTTTGGCGTCAGCACCGACTATCTGGTCGTGGATGAAGGGGTTCGCACCAGCATCGTTTTCGTGGCCCGCACCACCGGCACGCCCGATTTCGAGCCGATGCGCGATGCCGATTTCCGGCTGGTGCCAGAGGATATTCCGGAAGCGGCCATTGCGCGAGCGAAAGTCGTTCACGCATCCGCCTTTGCGCTGTCGCGTGAGCCGTGCCGGTCGGCGGTGCGCAAGGCATTTACACTGGCGCGTGAAATGGGCAAGATTATTTCGCTGGATCCCAATTACAGCCCCCGGATTTGGCCCGATTTGGGGGAGGCGAGACAGGTGCTTGCCGAGCTCTACCGCATGACCACCCTCACCAAGCCTTCCCTCGATGACGCCCGGCGTTTGTTTGGCCCCGCCTGCACGCCGGAGCAGGGCATCGCGCGCTTTCACGAGATGGGGGCCCGCTTCGTGATCTTCACCATGGGTCGGGAGGGCATCCTTATCTCGGAAGACGGCCGGTTGCTGGGCCATTTGCCTGCTCGTTCGGTCGTGGCCGTGGATGCCACCGGCGCCGGTGATTCCTTCTGGGCGGGTTTTGTCACAGCGCTGTTGGACGGCAATTCGCTGGGGCGCAGCGTGCTGTTCGGGCGAGAGATCGTGGAATTGAAACTGCAAGCGGTGGGACCGCTGCCATCAGGTATCGACCGGCGCGAAATAGTTGCGGGGTTGCCTGAGCCAGCCGAGGCGATCAAACGGCGGTAGCTGTACGTTGCCGTCGCTGGCCGATGACGACGAAGATGCCGCCGAGTCCAAGTAAGATAGCGCCCGCCGCCACCAGGTAGTAGGCGGTTCCGGGTTCGAGGGGCTGCTGGTAGAGTTTTTCCAGAGCCGGGAGCAAGCTGGTGTAAGCGATGAGGGCCTGGAAGGGGATAGCGCCCAGCAAAACGAGCAGTGCCCCTCGCCACCAATCGGGGAGATAGCGATGGATGAGTGGCGAAAAGAGGGCGGCGAGCAGGAGGAAGACGATGGTGAGGGTTTGCTGGCGGAACTCGGGCGTGCGTAGGAGAGCAGGCGTCCAGGCGGGCGGGAGCATGGCCAGGGCGGTGGGCGCAGCCAGGACCACGAAAATGGCTCGGAGCCACAGCGGCAGGGCGGGGCGATGGATGGTTCCCAGGAGGATCAGGCCCACTGCCAGGGAGAGCAGCGGGTAGAAGAAAACTTCCCGTTTGATCGGAATCTGGCCGCTGGTGACCTCGGGCACGAATTTGACGTATTCGGCCAAATCAATGCCGAGGATGTTAAGCCCGGCGGCCGGGTGCGGGAGCCACGCGCCCCAGTAGCCCAGGGCGAGCAGGAACAGGCCGGCGACGATGACTGCGACCGCGATGAGTGGTAGTTTTTGGGATAGCTGCGTCTTTGTGTTGTTTACCTGAGTCGAAGTCATGTCTTGTGGGGGTGGTTGCTATGTGCTAAAATGAGTTCAGTTGATTTCAGGAGGATAGTCGATGACAACTTTTACTGCTGTTTATGAACAAATCGATGATTGGTGGATTGCTTACGTCGAGGAACTTCCAGGAGCAAACACCCAGGGGCGAACATTGGCTGAGGCGAAGGAAAACTTGATTGAGGCGGTTCAGCTTGTCATCGCGGCAAACAAGGAGATCGCCCGTCGGCAAAGTGCTGGGCGCAATGTTGTCCGTGAAGCGATTATGGTTCCTGTGGCATGAAGATATGTAGGGATTTGGGGATTCCTAAGCCATAGCCTGATACACGCGCAACAGCCGGCCAGCCGCCGCTTCCCACGTCCACTTGGCTGCCTGGGCCGGGCCGCGGGCGGCGAGTGCGGTGCGGGCGGTCTCGTCGGTCAGGAGGTCGGACAGGGCGTCCACCAGGGCGGGATGATCGGCGGTGGGGATGAGACGGGCGGCGTCGCCGGTGATCTCGGGCAGGCTGCTGGTGTCGGTGCAGAGCACGGCCGTGCCGCAGGCCAGTGCTTCGAGCACGGGGATGCCGAAGCCTTCGTAGTGGCTGGGGAAGGCAAACAGATCGGCGAGATTGTAAAGGGCGGGCAGATCGGCGTCGGCCACGAAACCGGGGAAGTGGACATAATCACCGGCGTGCTGGCGTTGCACCTCGGCGAAGATGCTTTCGTACAGCCAGCCCTTACCGCCGGCGATGACGAGATGGTGGGGGAATCCAGCTTGGCGGCGAGCTTCGGCGAAAGCCCGAATCAGGCCGTCGAAGTTTTTTCGTGGTTCCAGGGTGCTGATGCTGAACACGAAGGGCCAGTCCAGCCCGTACTTTTCTCTGATCCCGGCCAGTTTTGCCTGCTGCTCTGGCCGAAAACGTGGCTCGACCCCTGCGCCTACGACCGTGATGCGGTCATCTGGCAGGCCGAAGAAGCGCATGGCGTCTTGCTTACTGGCTTGCGAATCGGCCAGGATGTGGTCGGCGGCGGCGATGGAGCGGGGAACCGTGCGGGCGAGAAAGCGCTGCAGGTCGGGGTGAGCGAATTCGGGGTGGACGAGAAAGGCCAGGTCGTGGATGGTGAGCAGCTTGCGGGCGGAGCGGACGGGCGGCAGCAGGAAATTGGGGGCGTGAAAGATGTCGAGGGCTCCGGTCATCAACTCGACATAAAATGGCAGGCGCAATCGCTGCCAGAGGATGGTTTGGTAGCGGTCGGGCAG
>DUEF01000046.1 GCA_011176555.1 Caldilineae bacterium | reverse complement strand
CGCTTCGGGCGAAAGGCGGCAGGTCGCTGCATTCAAGCAGTATCGCGCCCACGTTGGGGTTTTCAGCCACCAATTGACGAGCGCGGCTCACCACTTCCGCCTCGAATTTGTCGTAGTGAAATTGGCCGCCATACTCCAGGATATTGCGAAACTCCGGTTGCTCTTCCATCCCCAGGTAAGCGACGGGCATGTCGGATGTGATGCCGCAAGCCTCAAGCATCGTTTGCTCTACTGCTTTGGCGTTGGCGAACAAGATGCCCACCTGCTGTTCGGGCTTTAGCGCGCGATAGATCATCGGCGCTTGCAACAAACTGGAAAGGAAGACGGGGATATCCAACGCCGCTGCCACTTCGCGTTGGTAGTTGGCGAAATAGCCACAAGCGCCCACCATGGCGCGCACACCCTCTTGCTCGAACTCATGGCCGGCCTCAATGATCATGTCGAGCAAAAGCGGATCGGCGCGCAGGATCCGCTCCACCGTAGCTTCTCGCAGGATCTTGTAGCGCACCGGGAAATCGAACGTGGTGGCGTTGGCGACGTTGCCGGGCAAAAGCGGATACCATGTTTCCAGCACCACAATGCCGATGGCATGCCCGGCGATAGACTGCCTGGGCATTGTCAGCCGTTTTCCGCGCACATCGTTTCGATCGAAAGGAGCGTATTCCATGATGGCGTCTATCCTATCGCGTCCGTTCCCGACAAGCGCTGAGACTGGCGTTGAGGAAGCAAGTCATTATTTCACCTGCCTCACCACATCGATCACCGTGCCGTCCACCCACTTGATGGCGGCGATCACCCTATCGCCGAACTCGACCGCCTGGGGCTTGCCGCAAATGCGTTCCGCCTCCTCTTTGAGCTCGTGGATGGTCTTGATGGGCAGGTCAGAGCCCTTGACCGCGTCCAGTAGGTCGGTGCGGCGGGGGTTGATGGCGATGCCGCGCTCGGTGACGATCACATCGATCAGTTCGCCGGGGCCGACGATGGTGGTGACTTCGTCGCGGATGACGGGGATGCGGTCGCGGAACAGGGGGATGGGCAAGATCACGGTTTTGCCGAAGAGCGCGTTCTGCCAGCCGCCGATGCCGTGCAGCAGGTAGCCGTCCGAGTGCGTGACCACGTTGCCGTTGAAGTTGACATCCACCTCGGTGGCCCCGAGGATGGCGATATCTACCATCGAAGCGAAGTTGCCCTTGCCGTGGTAGTTGTAGCTGGTGAAGGGGCTGGTGTCGGTGTGGCGGGGGTTCTCGCGCATCGAACGCACGCCCTCCAGATCGAAGGTCTGCCCGTCCAGGATGTACTCGACCAGGCCTTCTTCCAGGAGCCCGACCAGATACTGATTGCTGCCGCCCCGCGCGAAGCGCGCCGTCACGCCTTTGCGCCGCATGATGTCGCCGAAATAGTTGCCGATGGCCAGGGCCGTGCCTCCCGCGCCGGCCTGGAAGGAGAAGCCATCCCGAATCAACCCGGCGGCGTCGCAGAATTGCGCCGTCAGGTCGGCGATGTACAGGCGGTCGGGGCTTTTGGTGACGCGGGTGGTGCCGGAGACGATCTTTTCAGGGATGCCGATCACGTCCATCTCCACCACGTAATCCACGTAATTGCCCTGAATCTGCCAGGGGAGGCAGGGGAAGGGCACGAGGTTGTCGGTGACGACGATGACCTTGTGCGCGTATTGCGAATCGGCCAGGGCGAAGCCCAGCAGCCCGCAAGCCGAGGGGCCGGTGAGGCCGTTGGCGTTGCCGAAGGGATCGGCGGTGGGTGCGGCGATGATGGCGATGTCGATCTGCACCTCGCCATCCTGCACGGCCTGGTAGCGACCGCCGTGCGAACGCAGCACACCCGCGCCCCGCATACCTCCCTCCGAGGCGAAGCGCCCCAGGGGGCCGTTCATGCTGCCCTCGATGTGGTGCACCGTGCCATCTTTCAGGCGCTCGATGATGGGCGCATGGCAGGGGAAGGAAGCGGAAGGGAACCAGACCAGGTCTTTGACCCCGAGCTCCGCCGCGATCTCGAACACCTGATTGGCCACCAGATCACCGTTGCGGAAATGGTGATGGGTGGAGATGGTCATGCCGTCGCGCAGGCCCGCGGCGATGAGCGCGGCCTTGAGGTCGGGCAGGCGCTTGTCGCCATCCGCGGGATAGTCCGCGCAGGTGGCGATGGGCGGGCCGTACTTGCGGCCGGTCGGGCGGTGCTTGCCCACGCCCGGGAAAGGAACCACGGGCTTGTCATTGATTTCGGCCGGGATCATGCGCCCGACCGCGTTTTCCACTTGATTTGTTGTCATGTTTTTTGATTTCGTTCATGAATTAAAGATTGAAGATTAAAGATTAAGATCTCGGGCGTCGAGTTGTCTTAATCTTTAATCCTTAATCCTTGATCTTTAGCCTTCACTTCTCCAATCCGGTTCCAACTTCCTCGCCTTCACAGCCAAGTCCACAACACGCTGGGCGCGTTTGACCACTGGCGGATCGATCATCTTGGATCCGAGGCTGACGACGCCCAGGCCCTTGGCTGTGGCTTCGTCGAAGGCGAGGACGATGCGTTTGGCTTTGGCGATCTCCTGGTCGGAAGGCGCGAAAGCGTCGTGGATGACCGCGATCTGGCGGGGATGGATGCAGCCCATGCCGTCGAAGCCGAGCGCTTTCGATTCCCCCACCACACGGCGCAGCGCCTCCATGTCCGAAACATCGGAGAAGACGCTGTCGATGGGCTGGATCCCGGCCGCGCGGGCAGCGTTGACGAGTTGACTGCGGGCGAAAAAGGATTCCCGGCCTGCCGCGGTGCGCGGTGCGCCGATGTCCGCGGTGTAATCTTCCAGGCCAATGGCGAGGGCGACGACGCGGGGCGAGGCCGAGGCGATGGCGTAGGCGTTGATCACGCCCAGGGCGCTTTCGATGATCGGCATCAGCCACACGGGATGGTCGAGGCCCTGCGCCCGACCGATCTCCTGCACTCGGTCATCCACTTGCGTCACCTGCTCCGCCTTTTCCACCTTGGGGATCAGCACCAGATTGACGTTGTGCGGGACCACATAGGCCAGATCGTCGAGGCCGCGGGGAAGTTGGTTGATGCGCACCATGCGCTCGGCCCCGTAGAAATCGACCTGACGCAGAGCGTTGCGCACCAGCAGGCGGGCTTCGTCCTTCTTGGCCGGGGCCACCGAGTCCTCCAGGTCGAGGATGACGCCGTCCGGTTTGTGGATGCCGGCGTTGAGCATGAGTTTGGGCGTGTTGCCGGGCAGGTACAGCCGGGAGCGGCGATAGCGGTCTTTGGCTGTGTGATAGCGGTTTTCGGGAATAAGGTCGGGCCAGTACTCCTGATCGGTCTCGATCACCTGCTTGATCGCCGCTTCGATGCGGGCCGCCAGCACAAATGGCAGAGCGCCGCTGTCCTCAATCGAGAGCCTGACATTGGCCAAGCCGAAGCTGGCTAACATATCTCGCGCCAGGGTTATGATAGAATCAGCATACAGCGCTTTCACTTTGCTGTTCAAGTCGATATCAAACCCTCCCCCCTCTATCAATTGGATGGTGACGAAACAGTCGGATCGGATGCCGGGGCCTTTGTTGCCAGCCACGCCAATGTGATTCACAATAGGCTCATCAGTCATGAATAAACTGCTCCTTTGCAGATTACCAGAAAAAGTGGCCTGGATCATACACCAAATCATTTTTTCTGACTAGAATGGACATGTAGCACTATCGCTCCCGCGAGGTAACTCATGATCGAATACGCTCCCAACACCTTCGCCCTTTCCGACGACGAGCAGGAAATGGTGGATCTCCTCAAGGAAGAAATGAACTTAGCGAATCGTGAGGAGGTCATGCACTTGCTCGTGAAGCAGGCCATCCAACGCGTGGCCATCACTTGTCCTAACTGCGGCCACTATGCCAAGCGTACGGAAGAAAACAAGGCCGAATGTCGATCTTGTTTGTCTGTGATCACGCTTAGTGAGGACATTTGGGACGCCAATCTGCCTGTTTCCGGGTGAAGTTACGCGCATCTGGGGATGCACACTCCGCAGCCGTTACAACACCAACTCCGCCATCACGCGCACGGCGTTGATGTCAAAGGTGGAGATGCAGAGCGTGGTGACGGGACTTTTGCGCCACGGTTCCAGACGTTCGGCGATGCGTTCTTTGGGGCCGCAGAGCGCGATTTCGTCTACCAGGCCATCAGGAACTGACGCCATGGCCGCGCCCCGGTCACCGGCCAGGAAGAAATCCTGAATCTGGTTGGCGGCGGCTTCGTAGCCAAAGCGACAGGCGAGATTGTAGTAGAAATTCTTCTCGCGAGCGCCCATGCCGCCGACGTAGAGGGCGATGAAGGGCTTCACCTGGTTGCGGCAGGCTTCGACGCTATCACCGACGACCACCGGCACTGTAGCGGCGATGTCGAATTGGTCGTAACTTTTGTCGCCGGCTCTGGCGAAGCCAGTTTCGACATGCGTCTTGAATATCGCGTCGTAGTGTTGCGGGGCGAAAAAGATGGGCAGCCAGCCRTCGGCGATTTCGGCGGTGAGCKSCACGTTTTTGGGGCCGATGGCGGCCAGGTAGATGGGGAGATCGCGGCGACCGTGCAAAATGCTCTTGAGGGGACGGCCCAGGCCGGTGGCGTCGGGGCCCCTGTAGGGGATCTGGTAATGCCGTCCATCGTGCTGCAACCGTCCTTCTCGCTCGAATATCCTGCGCACGATGCTGACGTACTCGCGCGTTTTGCCCAGGGGTTTGCCATACGGTCGCCCGTGCCAGCCTTCCACCACCTGCGGGCCGGACAAGCCCAGCCCCAGCAACATGCGTCCTCCCGACAGTTGATCCAGGGTCATGGCCGTCATCGCGGTCATGCCGGGAGTGCGGGCGGGCATTTGCAGGATGGCCGTGCCCAGATGGATGGTCGAGGTCAACGCCCCCAGCCAGGCCAGCGGCGTCACCGCGTCCGAGCCGTACGACTCCGCCGTCCAAACGGCATGGTATCCCAGTCGTTCCGCCTCCAACACCCTATCCACCGGCAAATCCATCTTGCGGCCGGAATAACCGATGTTGAGAGCAAGGCGCAGATCGTGTTGCGACATCAAAACCTCACCGAATTAGAATAGCTCTTCGCTGGGATCGTCCCAGGACTTGGTGCGAATGATGTAGAGAATTTGCTCTTCGAAGGTATCGAGATTGTCTTCCACCGCGTTCAGCGCCAGCTCGATAATATCGTCATCATAGGGACGCATTCCCATCTTGGTTAACTTGCGCCTGACCTGTTCCTTTGTGATGCGGAGCCGTCTTGTCGAGGGGGGCTTGGCTCTCAGGATCGCCACAATCACCTCGGCCAGACGAATCGCCAGCTCCTGCTTCTGCATGTCGTTCATGTGGACGACTTGCTCATCGAACACCGTCAGATCCCTGTAAATGTCGTTGGCGAACAGGTAGTGGAACCAATTTTCCCAGGTGCGATCCGCTTCATCCTCGATGAAACGGGAGGGGTGAATGACGCCCGGGGGCAGATCATCTAAATCAAAATCCTCGTCATCAAAAAACAACTCATCATCAGGGTAACTCGGGCCGCTTCTGAAAAATCGCCAGGTCGTCGCTCCGGCGACGGATACAGCTAACACGCCCAGAACTGCGCCTTCAAACAAAGTGAAGGGTAGGAATCGTGTCAACAACCAGCCGACGCCAATGCCCGCTCCCAGAATGATCGCCGCCAGAACGAGAAAAACAACAAAAAACAATAAACCGATCAAGAGTACGTAGCGCATGTGTCCCCCCTATGCATCGTCAGCCGCCACGGTGATCTCTTGTCCCACCAACAGATCTTGATAGGCGTCGCCAAAGGCCTGGCGGAAGGCGTTCAGGCTCCAGTCGCAGCTATCATGGGGTGAGAGCGAAACGAGTTTGGGGTGGCGCGCTTGCAAGTAGGCGATGGCTTCGTTGACATCCTTTTCGTTGACGGGATCCCACGGCCATTTGCCCGTGCCAAAAAACATCTGCGCAGGCAATCCCCAGCGCTCCGACCGCGAAGCGGTGACGGGGTAATGCAGGCCGCCGATGACGCCGTAGATCGGTTCATCGAATAGCATCTCCGCCCGGTCGATGATGCGCTGCAGGGTGGGATGTCCGCAGCCGATGATGAGCACCAAGCCCTTGCCCTCCACGTTGATCGCCAGCGACTGCTCCGGCGTCCAGCCCAGGAAAAAGAGCTGGCGGGGAATGGGCCCCATGCTGGCCACGCCCGGGAAGAGCACAGTGGGTTCGGTCACGACGGTGGAGACGGTTTGCGGGTTAGTGAGATCGGCGGGGACGAACGCGGGCATCTGGTGCAAATCGACAAAGCCGGCCGAAGGGGCGAATGTCCCCGCCTGAGCATGATTCATCCCGCCCAGATGATCGAGATGAGGATGGGAAATCACCAGGGCATCGATCTCATCCCAGGAGACGCCCAGGGCTTCCATGTTGCGCAGGAGATTCGAGGGGTGCTGCTGGCCCACGTTGAGGCCGACATCGAAGAGGATGGTGACGTCGTCCGCGCGGATCAGGTAGGAGACGCCCGGTTCGCCCGTCAGTTCATCGCTGGCCGTGTACCAGTCGATCAGGGGCAGCACCGACAGACGCTGCACCGTCCCCACATCCTGGAATTTTGGATAATGGCTGCTGGCCCACACCTGCTCGGCGCGGCGGCGTCCCAGCACAAAGCGGGTGGCGGCCGCGGCGGGCAGAACGGCCAGGCCGCCTGCCAAAACCGCCGCCAACGTGGATTTTTTCATGAACATCGCTCCTTCTTGCAGTGTCCAAATCCTGAAGACTCTGATAGGGAAAAACTCAGATGGAGCAGATAGAAAAATCAGCGTTTTCCCCTATCAGAGTTCCATTGACTACGCTGCTTGGTACGGCTGTACGACCGCCAAGACTTCAGGCAAATCAATGCCCAGGTCCTGGAGCTTGGCGAGGGTGGGGACGCCGTTCTTCGTCCAGCCGCGACGGACGTAAACCGCATCGACCAACTGCTCGTACTGATCCTCACGGTAGCGTCGCAAGTGGGCCATTTTCTCCTCGGTGGAAAGACCATCCGGCTCGACGCCGACCTCTTCGCGTAATTGCGCGTCGTAGCGCTCCGCGCGTGATTCGTACTCGTCCACCGTGACCGGCCCCACCGCCCGGTATGGCGGATAGTCGTGCTCGCGAGTGCCGAAGCCCATGCGCAGGTTGAACACTCGCTGGAAATTGTACACCCGCTCCGACTGAGCGATCAGATCGTCGCCGGTGACTTTTTTGCCGGTTACGCCCTCGTAAAGCCAGGTGTAGTTTTCGACATGCTCGGGCACTTTGGCCGGTTCGTCGGTTTCGTTGTTGTCCGCGGGCTCGATATCGTTCCAGGGCAGTTTGCACAGGCCATGCAAGCTGAACCAGGTGCGCCACATGGGGAAATAGTGCAACGCCTCGGCCTTGTCCTCGAAGGTGGGGATCTGCTTGCTCACCTGATCCATGAAGATCAGCCAGGCTTCGTCGTGCTGCGGCCCTTTGAGCGCCAGCCCATAGCCGCCCTGCTGCGCCAACGACTCTTTGGTCATGTACTCGGAAGTCTCCATGCCCTTGATTTCCATGCCGATGTCGTTGAGGAAACCGGGATCAGCGCCGTACTGCTCGGCGAACAACCCCTTCATGGCCCGCACGCCCTGACCGACGACCACGCCGAAGCCCTCGCCCCGCGCCATCTGGTGTAACAATTCCAGAGCGGATTCGGCATTGCCCCAGCTCAAATCCAGCCCGCCCGTGCGCTCCTCGTTCAAAATGCCTTCCTGATAGCACTCCATAGCAAAGGCCGCTGAGTTGGCGAAAGAGATGGTGTCGATGCCGTAGGTGTCGCAATAGAAATTCAGTTCCAGAATGGCGTTGGGGTTGAAAATCCCCAGGTTGGAGCCCAGGCCGGACGCGGATTCGTACTCAGGGCCATCCACCGTGACGGCTTGCCCCGCGTACGGGCCGGTCTTCAGATGAAAATGATCGACCGCGTGACTGCACGACATGGTGCAACCTGCCCAGCAGGAATCGACAATGCCCTGGGTGAATTTATCCTTCCAGACCTGGGAGTCGATTTTGTGGGTGTCGGGGTGTGCGCCATAGCGGAAATTGTGCACCGGCAAAAGATCAAAATGATCCATGATCTCCATCAGATGGGCGGTGCCGACCGTCGTCATCTGATTCTGCTTGTCGTCCATCTCTTTGATCTCTTTGTTGATGCGCTTCCCCGCCTGGCGGATGAGCGCCATGTTCACCGGATCATTGGCCTTGCCGCTGAGGCTGCTGTATTTGACGACGATGCCCTTCAGCCCTTTGTCGCGGAACACCCGACCGGTGCCGCCGCGTCCCGCCTGTTTGATGCGCATTTCCTTGCGTCGCACATCGTACCAACTGAAATTGAGGATGGCGTAGTTGATGTGCTCGGCCGCCTGTCCCGCCGTGACGGTGGAAATGCCGTATTTGCCGCGTTTGCCATCGCCATACATGTCGGCCAGCGTATTCGCCAGCAAGTGCGAATCGATGTCTTCCAGCGG
>DUEF01000045.1 GCA_011176555.1 Caldilineae bacterium | reverse complement strand
GGCAGGCTGCTGGTCGAGCAGTGTTCCGGCCAGGCGTAGATTACTGGCGGCCGCGTGTTCGTGGGGCAGGGGCAAGGCTGTGGTCAACCAGGGCGTGGTCTCGGCCGTATCGTAACCGAGACGCCGGGGGATCTTCGCCAGCGCCGCCAGCATCGCCCCCCACCAGTGGTCGGGCCGAAAAACCAGGGCCGAGTCGAACTCCAACGCCCGCAAACGTTGTGCAGTCTGCGGCAGCAAACGCCAGCGAGCCAGTAGCCCTCGTCGCTGGCCGCGCTCGAACGCGGGAAAGGGGATCTCCAGCAGCTCGTCGTAGGTTCCGGCCAGCGCGGGCAGCGCCGGGTGGCCCCACGGCCCGATGGCCAGGGTCAGATGCGTGTCGGGCAGGGCCTGGCGCAGCCAGTGCAGGGCCGGCCCCAGGAAGAGCAAATCGCCCAGGTGATCGGGGCGGATGAGGAGGACGCGTCGGGGGGCGTCGTGGCCGGGCGCGCGTACGCGCCCGCGTGCATAATGCGCGGCTGCGCCCGCGAGCCAGCGCCGCAGTTGCACGCGGGCGGGCGGGACGACGTCAGACGCCGGGGGGAGAGGGTAGGCGGGGGGCATACGGGTATTGTACGCCATCAGCGGCGATTCCCGCTATCGACAATAATCGAGCGCTGTCTCGGCCAGCACGGCCGCCAGATCGATTACCGATTGCAGATCGACCCACTCTTCGGCGCTGTGCAGGCCGTAGCCTGTGGGCCCGAGCAAAACCGTCTCGATGCCCGCGTCCGCCAAAAGGGCGGCGTCTGTCCAGAACGTCTGGCCGGTGTGCAGCGGCTGGCCGCCCAGGTGCGCGACCAACGCATTTTCCAATGACCGCACGATGGGGGCGTCGGCGTCGATCTCGAATGGTTGGCGCCAGAACGTGGGCCGGACCGAAGCGCGGAAGGTGGGGTCCAGGGCAGCCAGTTCATCGATGATCGTTTGCAATTCGGCTGTGGCCTGCGCTACCGTCTCGCCAGGCGCGGTGCGGCGCTCGATTTGCAGCAAGCAGTGGTCGGCGTACATGCTGATTTCCTTGCCGCCGTGGATCTGGGAGGCGTGCAACGAGGGCGGGCCGGTGAGCGGATGGCCGGGACGCCGCCGCAATTCTTGTTCCAATTCGTCCAGCCGCGCCAGGAAGCGGCCCATGCGCATGTTGGCGTCGATGCCCTCTTCGTAGCGGCTGCCGTGCGCGGCCCGGCCAAATGTCTCCACCTCGAACCAGACAAAGCCGCGATGCGCCCGGCAGATGTGCATGTCGGTGGGTTCAGTAACGATGGCGCCATCCGCCGTCACCTGTTGGACGAGGGCTTCCATGCCGATGCTGGCGTATTCTTCGTCCGCGACAGCCGTGATCAGCAAATCACCGGCCAGGGCGATGCCGCTATCGACAAAAGCCTTGGCCGCGGCCATCATCGCCGCCAGGCTTCCTTTCATGTCCTGCGCCCCGCGGCCGTAGAGCCGACCATCACGGATTTCCCCGCCAAAGGGATCAATCGTCATGCCTTCGACGCCAACCGTGTCCATGTGCGCGTTAAACAGCAGAGAACGCCCTCCCCCCGTGCCTGGCAAGACTCCAACGACGTTCACCCGACCCGGCTCGATTTCGTGGGTCGACACCTGCAAACCGAGTTGATCGAGTTTATCCGCCACGTACGCGCCGATTTCGGCTTCCCCTTTTCCTTGAGGAGAAAGTGTGGGATTGACCGAGTCGATGCGCACGAGGTCGATCAGCGTCTGCGTCAGGTAGTTTTCGTCGATGTGGAGTTTTGTCATGTGCGGGTTTGTTTTTTGGGGGGGAAGAATCAAAGATTAAGAATCAGGGAGTGTGACAGCATACTCGGCAGCCCTTTAATCTTTAGTTCTTAATCTTTGATCTTTCGTTCGATCTTCGCCTGCAACTCCTCCGGCCATTGCGAAACGTCTTCCGAGGGGTAAATCCGCAATTCGGGACCGTTCATCTGCAACAGGTCGCGGGTGCGGCAGCCCAGGATCTTGCGGGCCGCGGCCAGGCCGCTGGCCGTGACGCCGGCTACGCCGTGGCTGATGGTGCTGGCCCCGCACAGCAGCAGGCCCTCGAACTCGCTCTGCACCGGAAACGCACCCGGCCCCACCTGAGTGCGGCTTTTGGCGATGCCGTACAGGTTGCCGCGGGTGGCGTTGATAAAGTGTTCGTTCGTCAGGGGCGTGCCCAGACTCCAGAAGACGATGTGTTTGCTGATGCCGGGAACCCGCCGCTCCAGCGCCTGAAACATACGCCAGGAGAGCTCTTCTTTCATTGCCTCGTAATCGCCCGAGTGCTCCCCTGATTTCTCATTCGCCCATTGCTCGAAGGCATCGTAACCGACGAAAGTGAAGGCTTCGCAGGTGTGGTGGCCGCTGTGCATTTTGGATGGGTCTTTCAGGGTGGTGACGGTGAGAAACATGGCGCCGGGCGTTTCCGCTTCCAGGGCATGGGAGGTCAGGCCCTGGCGGTAGAGTTCATCGACATCCGCGTGGTCGTAGAACCAGAAATTGCCCGAATCCAACCCGGCTTCCCGCAAATCCATGTCCACAGCGAAAAAGAGGCTGAGCGCGGAGCCGGAGTACTCGACCTTGTCGAGCTTCTTCCTGAGTTTGGCGCTCAACTGCTCCCGACCGATTAGTTTGCCGAAGGTCACTTCCGGGTCGGCATTGCTGATCACGTACTCCGAACTGATTCTGCTCCCGTCCGCCAGTTCCACCCCCACCACTCGTTTGTCTTCCAGCAGGATGCGTTTGACGCTTGTGTTCAGACGGAGCTCACCACCCGCCCGTTTCAGCGCCCGCACAAAGGCGCGGGGAATGGCGAAACCCCCGCCGCGGGGGAAATAGCCGCCGTGGAAGTAATGATGGGTGATGCCGGCGTGCACAAAAGCCGACACCTGCGAGGGCGGCATGCCGTGGTCGCCCGACTGCCCGGCCAGGATCGCCTTCAGCACGGGATCAGAGACGTAGTGCTCGATCAGGTCCTGGCCGGAGCGCCGCGCCCAGCGCAGCACCGAAACCGCATCGCTGGCCGACCGCGCCGCACTACCCACGCCCTTCACACGTCCCAACGAACTCAGGCTCTCCATCAATTTGGAGACCGCGTCCAGGTAGCCGTCGATCCCTTCGGCCTCGTCGGGGAAACGCTCTTTGAGGCGGGCGGCGAAGGCCTCCTTGCCCTTGGGGATGTCTAAACGCTCGTCGCCGACGAAAATGTGATCGAAACCATCGGGGTTGATCTCGCAGAATTCCAGGTCTTGTGACACGCCCAGCCCTTCGTAAATCTCGCGCATCCTGCCGCCCGGCTGCAGGCCGCCGATGTAGTGCACGCCGGGGCTGAAGCGATAACCGTTGAGCGTGAAGGATTGCGTCCAGCCGCCGGGGATTTCGTGCTGCTCGCAGACCAGCACGCGTTTGCCCGCCTGCGCCAGGGGTACGGCCGCGGCCAGCCCGCCCGCGCCGGAACCGATGACGATAACGTCGTAGTCTGGGGTCATGTTCAAAAATGCTCCTGTAAAATGGCGATGGTCTCAGCCAGCCAGCGGTCGCTCATGGTTTCGTATGGCCGCTGGAATGGTGGGCGGCGTCCCACATGGGAATATCAAACATCGAGAATGGCCGAAACAGGAAAAAATCAGGCTCCCCCTGACATCGCTCTCTTCGTCTTTTCCTGTAACCAACCATCGATCACAGGACGGTAAAATCGCCACTGTCCGGCAACTTTTACGGCGGGAACCTCTCCGGAACCAGCCAGATTATAAACTGAACGGCGGGATATCTTCAGGTAAGCGGCTAAGCCTTCGACATCTAAGACAGCTTCCTCGGACTGGGTAGTGGCAATGTTGTTTTGTAACGTGTATTGCACGTTTCTGTCGTCTAGAAACTCAACCGGATCGACATCACTGCCGTATTCCCACATCATCGAGAAAAACCACGCCCGGCTGTCTCCTATCCAAAATTCCGCTGGCGTGAAAGTCATCTTTGAGTCTGCTGGCGGCTCTGGTCTTTCAGGTTGATAGGCCGCTTCCCAACCGAATACATTGCCCTCCCATGCTTTTCCCCGGGCGTGTAGGGCATAGGCGAATGCCCGCACGGCATCAAGGTCGGGGATAGAGATAGGTACGGAAACGGGTGCGTCTTTGAGGGAAGCGACTGCTATTTTAGAAGTTTTTGCGCTTGTTCTGTTCATTGGACCACACCTCCAGAATGATATCCTGGTTCTCTTGAACGATCCGCTGGATTTCCATCAATTCATGCGAGCGGTAGCGACCAGGGCGGGCGACCTCGACAGGATCCACCCATATCTTGGCGTGTTTGCCCTGTTTTTCGACATGCACGTGTGGGGGTTCATCCAAATCTGCGGAATAGAATCGGAATAAATAACCCTTAATGCGAAGGACTACGGGCATGATGATTTTCTCTCACGGTGTGCCTGGCCTTTTGTTGTCTAGCGATTTTCATTGCCTTCTAATGTCTATTATCTCACCAAACTGAATTGAACACAATTCCGCGAGCGGCAGGCGAGATTTACGCCTGGGAGGGCTGAAAAATGATGCGCGCTTGCGCTGCCCTTGATCGCCGGCGCTGCTTGACCCCACACCCCACCTGTGCCAAAATACCAGCATCTTTTGTAATCCATCTCCCCAAGCAACGAGCAACTGACGAATCATGAACCAACGCCTGCAAGACTTCGCCGCCGACCTGAAAAAGCGCAGCCGCGCTGAAGTGTACACCGACCTGCCCACGCGCTTGCTCTACAGCACAGATGCCTCGAATTACCAGATTTTGCCCCTGGCCGTCGTCGTGCCCCGCGACAAAGAGGATGTGCTGGCCACGGCTGCAACGTGCATCGCGTACGATCTGCCGATGCTGCCGCGTGGCGGCGGCTCCAGTCTCGCCGGGCAAACCGTGGGCGAGGCCGTGGTCATCGACTTCACCAAATACATGGACAACATCGTCGAAATCGACGCGGAGCGCCAGCGCGTACGCACCCAGCCCGGCATCTCGCTCGGCATCCTCAACCGGCGTCTGGCGCCCCACGGCCTCACGGTGGGGCCAGACCCCGCCAGCGCAGACCGGGCCACGATCGGGGGCATTATCGGCAACAACAGCACCGGCTCTCATTCCATCGTTTACGGCATGATGGCGGACCACGTGGAGGGCGTGCGCACGGTGTTGGCGGATGGCCAGGATGTGTGGTTGGGGCCAACACCCTGGTCGGAAGTGGGCAAAAAGGCCGGGAGCAATGGCGTCGCGGGGGCGCTGTACCGGCAGATCCCGGACCTGTTGCGCGCCAACGCCGCGCTCATCGATGCGCAATTCCCCAAATACTGGCGGCGGTCTGGCGGCTACAACCTGGATTACGTGCGCAAGCAACTCGCCGGCGATCACCTCAACCTGGCCAAATTGCTGGTGGGCAGCGAGGGCACGTTGGGGCTGATCCTGGAAACGGAGATCGGYYTGGTTCCCATCCCCAAACACAAGGGGCTGGCGATCCTGCAYTACCCCTCTCACGAAGCGGCCTTTCGGGCTGTGCCCGGCCTTYTGTCGCTCAACCCCTCGGCTGTGGAGCTGATCGACGACTACTTGCTCGCCCTGACGCGGGCCGCGCCGTCCTGGAACAAGCGCCTGACCTTTATCGAGGGCGATCCCACCGTCGTTTACATCGTCGAATTCGCCGGAGACGATGAAGGATACATCGCCGACCGCATGAACGCCCTGGAGCAGCACCTGAGACGGACGGGTTACGAGCAGGCGGTGGTGAAGATCACTGATCGGGCGGGCCAGGCCAATGTCTGGGACGTGCGCAAGGCGGGATTGGGGCTGCTGCTTTCCATGCGCGGAGACGCCAAGCCCCTGCCCGGCATCGAGGATGTGGCGGTTCCGCCGGAAAACCTGGCCGACTACATGGCCGATCTGTTTGCGGCGATCAAGGCGCGCGGCGTCAAACCGGCGATGTACGCGCACGCCTCGGCCGGGTGCATCCACGTGCGTCCCATCCTCAGCCTGAAGACGCAAAAAGGCATCGACGATTTGGTCGGGCTGGTCACCGATGCGGCCGCGCTCGCCAAGAAATACAACGGCGTGCCCAGCAGCGAACACGGCGACGGTCTCGCCCGCAGCTATCTCAATCCCGATTTCTTCGGCCCCGACATTTACGGCCTGTTCCAGCAGGTGAAAAGCGTTTTCGACCCGAACAATCGCATGAACCCGGGCAAAATCGTGGATCCCCTGCCGCCGGAACAAAATTTACGCTACGGAACCGATTATCAGACGATCTCCGTGGACGCCATTTTCGATTGGTCGGCCGATGGGAGCTTCGCTCAGGCCGTGGAAATGTGCAACGGCGCCGGCGTTTGCCGCAAGCTGGAAATCGACGTGATGTGTCCTTCCTTCAAGGCGACGAAGGACGAGATCTACAGCACGCGGGGACGGGCCAATCTGCTCCGCTCCGCGCTGGCCGGTGATCTGCCGGACGGCCTGCATGACGCCGCCCTGGCCGACGCCCTCGATCTCTGCCTGGGCTGCAAGGCCTGCAAGAGTGAATGCCCTTCCAGCGTGGATATGACCAAGCTCAAGGAGGAGGCTCTCGCCCAGAAATACCGCAGCGAGAGCCCGCCGCTCAGCAAGAAAGTTTTCGGAAACATCGACAAGCTTTCCGCACTGGCCGCGCCGTTGGCTCCGCTGGCGAATTTCACCCTGGATTTTGCGCCCACCAAGTGGATGATCCAGAAAGCGTTTCACATCCACCCCAAGCGCAATCTCCCGCATTTCCAGCGGCGGACGTTCAGCGCGCGTTGGCGCGCCCGGGCGGCCAAACAGGTCGATGATCGCCCGCGCCTGGCTCTGTACCCCGACACCTTCACCGAATTCAACGAGCCGGAAGTGGGGCTGGCCGCCGTGAAAGTGCTGGAGGCGGCGGGTTTTCGGGTGGAGATCACCCAGCAGCAAGACTGTGGCCGTCCGGCGCTCTCGCAAGGGCTCGTGCCGGGGGCCAAAAACCGGGCCGAGAAGCTCATCCGCATCCTTTTGCCTTATGCCCAGGCCGGCATTCCCGTCATCGGCCTGGAACCGAGCAGCGTGCTCACCATCCGCGATGACTATCCCGACCTGGTTCCTGGCCCCGCCGCCAAATCTGTAGCCGGGAACATCTTCTTGTTCGACGAGTACCTGGCCGAGCTTTTGGAAAAGAATCCCGACGCCCTGCCGCTCAAAGCGGGCCAGCATCACTTTTTGGTGCACGGGCATTGTCACCAGAAGGCGTTGGTGGGTGAGGAGCCGCTCTTCAAGGTGCTGTCCGCCATCCCCAACGCCCAGGCCGAGAGCACCAACGCCGGTTGTTGCGGCATGGCGGGCGCATTCGGCTACGACGCGGATCACTACGACATCAGCGTCGAAATCGCCAACGACCGTATGCTCCCCGCCATCGCCAGCCATCCCGACGCCATCGTCATCGCCAACGGCACCTCCTGCCGCCATCAGATCGACGATCTGGCCGGACGCAAGGCCGTGCACTTGGCCGTGGCGCTGGCGGAGTTGGTTGAGATTAACCTCAGTTCGGAGTTAGCATCCTGAGTGGGCGATAGCCCGTACCGAAGGGTGCTTTCCTCCCCACATCTCCGAACTGAGGTTATTTGGGTTTGTGCGCTATGCCTCACTTTTGAGTGGAGCTGTCAGACCGGGGCAGACTGGTCTTCAGAGCGCAGATCCGTGGAGCCCGAATCCATGGTGGTCAGGACGAGCCGGGAACCAGATCGAAGACGAAGGTTCCCACCCGCCTGGAGTCCTCCGATTCGAGCCCGGCGTTGACGGCAGTGACGATGTAGAAGGCGTTGCTGGCGGAGTCGGTGAGGACGTTCGTGTCGGGGTCCAGGAAGAAGGTGTCGGTCACGTCCGTGGCGTAGGGTGCGCCGGGCGTGAAGTAGGGATCGCCGATGGCCCGGTAGACATTGTAGGTGACGCCGCTGATGGCGTTGCCTCCGATGTCCTCGGTCACCGCCGACCAGGTGAGTTTGGCCTTGCCCGAATCTTTGGTGATGGTCAGATCGGCGACGGCCTTGGGCTTGCCCGCAAGGGGGCCATGCCAGAATCCGCCCGTGAGCTCGAAGTCGCTACCCGAGAGCGCGCCTGCATCGGGCTGGCCGGCGCTGCCGCTGAGGGAGAAGCCCCCGCCTGCGGACTCGCCTCCGCCGCCGTCCACCGTCCACCAATCCAGGTCGTAGCCGCCGCCCGACTGGGCCAGCGCGGGTAGGGTGAAGGAAAGCTGGAGGAGAAACAGGAGGAGGGTGGGGAGAAGGCGTCGCATGTTCATCGCTCACCTCCGGAGACGCTGGCCGCCTCCAGCGCAGCCAGACGGGCAGCGAGGTCGCTCAGTTGCAAGCGAAGTTCGGTGTTTTCCTGCTCCAGTTGGTCGATGCGGGTCGATTGCTCCTGATTTTGTCGGTAGAGGGCCTGAATGGCGGCCAGGGCCACGCCGTCGGCGTCCAGGGAGTTGATGTAGGTCTCGCCCTCGCCGCCCAGATCGGGCAGCAGGGCGTTGAAGTCCTGGGCCATGGGCCCGATGTGGCGGATGTTTTCGTCCTGAGCCTTGTAATTCCAAGTGCTGATGGGGATGGCGGCCAATTTTTCCAGCAGGGCCTGCGTATCCACGGGCTGGAGGTTTTCCTTCTGGTTCCGGTCGCTGAGGCCGTTCCAGGAACTGCCGCCACTGGAAAGATACATCCCGCTGGTGAGCCCGCTGTTGGTGTAGATGTAGAAACCGCCGCTGGACCGGA
>DUEF01000044.1 GCA_011176555.1 Caldilineae bacterium | reverse complement strand
CTCAACGATGGCGATGAGGACAATGATCCCATCATCATCTCCGTGCGTTCGCAGGACGACTACAACAAGGGTCATATCTCCGGCGCAGTGTGGGCCAGCCCCACCGAGCTTTTCGCGCCGGACATGCTCAGCAAGCTGGACCCCGACCGGGAGATCGTGGTGGCGTGCTACACTGGCCAGACCGCCAGTCAAGTCACAGCAGGGCTCAACAACCTCGGTTACAACGCCAAAGCGCTGCTGCACGGCATGAGCAGTTGGACCACCGACCCGGATGTGTTTGTCAAACGCTTCAACCCTGAAAAACACGCCCACGACTACATGACGGAATCAGGATCATAACTGCTTCCACGCATCGCCCTCGCTCCGGGCGATATTCGCAGACCTGCCAGGTTGATTGAGGCCTGGCAGGTCTCTTCACCCATCGTTATGCAGGGAGCCCGCTTATGATTCCGGAACCACAACATCGTAGCTTTTTCAAAAGCCCCTGGCTGTGGACTATTCTCGCCCTGGTCCTGATCGTCGCTTTTGCGGCCTTCGTCAGACCGATGGCCGGGCCATCGCCCCCAGCGGAAGCAGCGGCAGCGGTTGACGAACCCGCGCAAACGGCGCACGTCATCGCCGAGAACAAGACTTTATCACAGCCCCAAACCTCTGAAATAGCAACGAATACGATCCAAACAACCGAAGAAGAAACCGAAACATCCCCCCTTGTCGCGGATACGCCTTCTTCCGAGAACTGCATCGCCTGCCACACCGACGAGGAAAAGCTCCAGGAACTTGCTGAAGAACCCGAGGAGGTGAAATCAGCAGAAGCCGAAGGTGAGGGCTGAGCGGGAGAACTGCCTCCGTTGGAGGTATGGGAAAAAGTTCTCATCGATTCCGAGAAGTACCTGGAAAAGGATGTTCACGCTGAAGTCGGTTGCATCGACTGCCATGGCGGCACGCCGGACACCGACGAGAAAGAAGAAGCGCATGAAGGCGTAGTCGTAAAAGCTAGCGCCAATCCCATGAAAGCGTGCGGCGGCTGCCACAAAAGCTATGCCGAAGGCGCACAAAGCAGCAAACACCGCGTGCAGACGGGCTATCAGGAAGTGCTCGCCCATCGTGGTGGTGATTTCACCGACACCACATTCACCAAGGCTTACGGCAATCACTGCACCTCCTGCCATGCAGATTGCGGCGACTGCCACATCAGCCGGCCTTCGGCCCTCGGAGGCGGTCTGATTTCGGGCCACAAGGTCAAAAAATTCGCTTCGGTCTGGCTAACTTGCGGGGGTTGCCACAGCGCCCGCATCACCGACGACTACCGCGGCAACCACGAAGGCATTCCCGGCGACGTGCACTGGGAAAAACAGGGCATGGTCTGCGCCAAATGCCACACCGAAACCGACTACCATTCAGGCAGTCATGGAACCCGTTACAGCGACGCCCCCAGCCCCGCCTGCGTGGATTGTCACGAGGATGTGCTGCCGGGAGATGGCGTCGAGCAACACGATGACCTGCACCTGGAAAAGATGGATTGCCAGACCTGCCATGCGGCCGGGGCCTACAAGAGCTGCTTCGGTTGTCATACCGGCATCGACGATCAAGACATCAAGTTTTTCACCACCGACCCCTCGCAAATGACCTTCAAAATCGGTCGCAATCCCCTGAAAAGCGAGGAGCGGCCCTGGGATTGGGTGCTGTTGCGACATGCTCCGGCAACGCCAGACCTCTTTGCTTTCTACGGCGATGATCTGCTGCCGGACTTCGATGCTGTGCCGACCTGGAAATACACCACCCCCCACAACACCCAGACCGTTACGCCCCAGAACGCCACCTGCAACAACTGCCACGGCCAGGATGAACTCTTTCTCACCGAGAAAGATGTCGATCCGGCGGAACGAGCGGCCAACCAGGGGGTGATCGTCGCCCCCGAAGACATTCCCCAGTACTTGTCCGACCAGCCAGAACCGGTCACGCCTGGCGAGGAGGGGGAATCATGAGAAAGGTAAATCGAAAACCGATATTGGGTATTAGGTATTTGAAATTGGTTCTTCCGAAAACAAAATACCCAATACCCAGTATCCACTATCTCGCTCCGGCCATCCTCCTAGCTCTGGCTTACTTCTTTGTGCTGGCGACGCCTACCTTCGCTCAAGAGGCCCCGCCCATCAGCAACGACCAGTGTCTGCTCTGTCACAGCGAACCCGATCTGACCATGGTGTTGCCCTCGAACGAGGTGATGGTCGTCACGATCGATGGCAATGTCTTGCACGACTCTGTGCATGGCATCGGCGCAGAGGAACCGCTCAACTGCGTGGATTGCCACAACGACAAGGCCGGTTACCCGCACGGCGACTTCCCTGCATCGGACTACCGCGCCTGGCAATTGCAAATGGCTCAGGTCTGCGGCAACTGTCACGAAGAACAGGCGGTGGATGAGCAGGACAGCATGCACGCCCGGCATTTGGCGGCAGGGCGCAGCGAAGCTGCGACTTGTACGGACTGTCATGGTGCGCATGATGTTGATTGGGCGAATCCCGAGAACGGCGCGGTGGACAGGGCCGCACAAGTCGACGCCTGTGGCGCTTGTCATAGCGACATCGCCGATGAATACAGACAATCGATTCACGGTCAGGCCCTGGCGGAGGGCAACGAAGATGTCCCGACCTGTAGCTCCTGTCACCCCGCCCATCACATCGAAGACCCCCAGTCCGCTGCTTTCCGCCTGGCATCGCCTGAACTGTGCGGCCAGTGCCACGCCGACGAGGAGTTGATGTCGGAATATGACATCTCCACCGATGTTTTCGACACGTACGTATCGGATTTCCACGGCACGACCGTGCAAATTTTCGAGAACACGCATTCGGGCGAGGCCACGAACAAGGCCGTTTGCAGCGATTGCCACGGCGCTCACTTGATCCTGCCCCCCACCGACGAAAACTCCAGCGTCATGCAGGCGAATCTAACCGAGACCTGCCAGCGTTGCCACCCCGACGCCAATGAAAGTTTCACGGCCAGTTGGATGGGCCACTACCGCCCGGACTGGGAAAAATTCCCCCTGGTTACGACCGTGGATTGGTTCTACAAAATACTCATCCCCAGCGTATTGGGGTTCTTCGTGGTCTACATCGGCCTGGATATTGGCCGCACGTGGCTCGAACGTAGCCGGAGGCGTCGCGAATGGAGAAGATCTCGTCGCAAACAGCAGGTGGAAAAGCCCAAGGAGGTGAACGATGAGCGAGAATAATCATGCTCGCAAGTTCTCTCGTTTCGAGCCACTCCACCGGGTTGAGCATGTGGTGATGTTGGTGTCATTCACCATCCTGGCGATTACCGGTATTGTGCAAAAATTCCCCGAGAATTCGATCTCGTTGTGGCTGATGCAGGCCCTGGGCGGCGTGGAAGTCACCCGCAGCATCCACCACATCTCTGCCATCGTTCTCGTCGTGGTCAGCATCTTCCACTTTGTCTACGTCGGTTACAAGCTTTATGTGCTGCGACGTCGCCCCGGCATGTTGCCTGCGGTCAAGGATTTTCGRGATCTCGTGCAGATCGTCTCGTATAACATCGGCATCTCGAAAACCAAACCCAAGATGGAGTATTACAACTTCGGTGAGAAGATCGAATACTGGGCTGTGGTCTGGGGCACGATGATCATGGCCGTCACCGGCTACATGCTGTGGAACCCCGTGATTATTACCAAATTCCTGCCGGGCGAATTCATTCCTGCGGCCAAAGCGGCTCATGGCGCTGAAGCCATTCTCGCCATCCTGTCGATTCTCACCTGGCACGTCTATCACGTCCATCTCAAATACTTCAACCGCAGCATTTTTACGGGCAAGATGAGTTACCACGAGATGGAGGAGGAACACGGGGCGGTGTTGGAACGCATCCAGGCCGGGRTGACAGATCGGCCGGCGCCACCGCCAGACGTGCAGTGGAAACGCACCCGCCTCTACCTGCCCGTCGCCGGCATCTTGACCATCATCTTCTTGCTGGCCACCTACCGTTTCTTCACCATCGAAGACACCGCCATCACCACACTGCCGCCAGCGCCCTACGAGAGCGTCTACGTCCCCGACCATCCCCCTGGATTACCGACGGCGACGCCCGCCGCCGACGCCAGTGTTGCGCAAGAATTGCCAAAACGGTTGCCGTTGCCGACGCCGGAGCCATCCGCCATCACCTCACACCCCGTCGATGCCGAAAGGGCGGATTGCGTAGCGTGCCATGCCGTGTACAGCTACATCGATCCGGCCCCGCTCGACCACGAAGGCTGGGAGAATGACGGCTGCCAGGAATGTCACCAACCTGCTCAGGAGGTGGCGAAACAATGAAACGCATACTTTTCCTGTCCCTCCTCCTTACGTCACTCGGCCTATTGCTTGCTCCCGGCCTGGTGTGCTGGGCCGACCCGCCGCCTGAGCACCARTACATCGAGGAATACGAGGGKGCGGCGACCTGCGAGAAATGTCATCTGGGCATCACAGATGAAGTCGCCCACTCCATCCACTACACCTGGTCGGAGAAGATGGAGCATTACAGCCCGCTCTCGGCCTCCATCCCCAAGATCAACTGGCTGGGCATCCTCAATCCCGATCTGGAAATCCCCGGCGGTTGTGGACGTTGCCATGTCGGCGGCGGCCCCATGCCCGGCACGGAAGCAGCAGCTACGACCGAAGCCTACGAGCAGATCGATTGCCTKGTTTGCCATGCCGAAGTCTACGACATGGGCGAACGCTATCCGGTGCAAGATGAAGATGGCAATTGGACGATCCCCGGTGATCGCAGCCTGATGGCCGCGCGCAGCGCYGCTCGCCCCACCGACGAAGCCTGCCTGCGTTGCCATCTCAATGCCGGGGGCGGCAAGCTCTTCAAGCGCGGCCTCGATTTCGCACCCGTGGCCGACAAACACGCCGAAGAATCCTACGGCGACATTCACGCCGAAAAGGGCATGGTCTGTGTGGATTGCCACGCCGCGCCAGATCAYCTGATCTACGGTTTCGCTCCCACGTTGTGGAGTCGGGACCGTGAAGATGAGCGCCTGGCTTGCGCGACCTGCCACACCCAAACGCCTCATGATAACGCACTGTTGAACGGACACGAACGCCTGGATTGTCGCACCTGTCATGTGCGCGAGACGGGCGGCCTGATGGTGCGAGACTGGACGGCGGAGCCTGTCTACGATCCGCTGAAGGAGCTTTATGGCCCGGTCGATGAACTGGCCCCGCCCAACACGGTGAACCCGACCTTCAAGTGGCACAACGGCCAGCGTCTGATCCCCAGCCAGGGATGGCCCGGTTCGTATGGCGATCTCGATTCCTACATCCAGCCCTTCAWKATCTTYAAAGGCACGGTTCCCATCAACCCCAAGAACGGCAGACCCTGGCCTCTGAAGCTGGGCGTGTTCTACAAGACAGGCAACCTGGAAAAAGCCATCGAGGCCGGGGCCGAGGCCACCGGCATGGACTACACCGGCGAATGGGAGGCCAAGACCTTCGCCGTGCCTTTGCAACTCAGCCACGGCATCGTCGACGCCGACAGGGCCGTCACCTGCAACGAATGCCACGTGCCTGACGGGCTCATGGATTTCGAAGCGCTGGGCTACGATGACGAGCACATTGCCCTTCTGGAATCCATTTCCAGTCCCGAAGCCGGCACGCCCAAGACGCTTCAGGTGGATGTGATCCCTGACGCCCAACCCGCGGAGCCGAAATCAGACGATCCCGTGGAAGTGAAGGGGAGCGACAACCTTCCCCTCTTCAACACTTGGACCCTTGGCGGGGCATTGCTGATTGTGCTGGCCATCATCGCCCTCGTCGCATACCTGCTCCACCGCCAGCGCAAACGTCTGGTAGGTTAAGCGATTGTCCCGTCTGGGCGCAGAGAGCTATCGCCCTCCTCTCTGCCAAACGCCTCCTGTTCATCATGAGCAGGGGGCGTTTTTTATCCGGTCTTGAAGGCCGTTATCCGCCCGCTTTTTTCGCCCGATAGCCCATCTTTTCCAACAACGCCACGATGCGGTCCCGGTGATCTCCCTGGATTTCGATGTTGCCATCTTTCAGGGCGCCGCCGGTTCCCAACTTGGATTTCAGTTGTTTGAGCAGGGTTTTCTTGCCTTCGGGGTGACTCTGAAGCCCTCTGAGCACGGAAACAGCCTTGCCGCCCCGGCCCTTGCGTTCGAGGAAAACCCGCACAACGCCATCGTTGGGCAGCGTTGGCCGGTTGCGCGTGGGTTTTTGCTTGCGTTTACGCTGGCGCCGGGGTTCGACTTCGACGTCGGGATCGGTGGAGTAGACGAGCCGGGTGTTTTTGGAAGGCATGGGTTTACGTGGTGCGTAGTGCGTAGTGCGTGGCGCCAACCCAACGCAACACGCACTACCTCTCCTACAAAACCTTCAACCAGCGATAGTCGTAGGGAGGCAGGGTCATCACGCCTTCACTCCAGTCGACGTCGGCGAGCAGGTCATGGGATGCTGGCGCGTGGATGGCGATACCTCGGTCACTGAGGTTATGCAGACACAGAATCCGTTCTCTGCGATAGATGCGCTCGAAGACGAGCATGGCGCGGTCGGGGTGGTGCAGGAAGCGGATGTCGCCCAGGGCCAGGGCGGGTTGGGTTTTGTAGGTGGTGATAAACTGCTGGATGAGAAGCAGCAAAGAGGTGGGGTTAGAGAGTTGGTCGGCGACGTTGACGCGCTGGTAACCGTAGGTTCGATCGGCGACGATAGGGGCGTAAAGTTCTGAGGCGGTGGAGAAACCGGCATTGAAACCGGCGTCCCATTGCATGGGGGTGCGTAGTCCGTTGCGGTCGGGTAAGGCGATGTTGTCGCCCATGCCGATCTCGTCGCCGTAGTAAATGATGGGGCTGCCTGGCAGGGTGAAGAGCAGGGAGTTGAGAAGTTCGATCCGGCTCCGATCGTTATCTAGCAGAGGGGCGAGACGGCGGCGGATGCCCAAATTAAGGCGCATACGCGGGTCGGGGGCGTATTGTTCCCACATCCACTGGCGCTCGGCCTCTGTCACCATCTCCAGCGTCAACTCGTCGTGGTTGCGCAGGAATGTGGCCCATTGGCTGTTGGGCGGGATCGCCGGCGTACGCGCCATGATGTCTGCCACCGGCGAACGGTCCCCCCGTTTCAGGGCCATGTACAGGCGCGGCATCAGCGGGAAATGGAAGCCCATGTGGAACTCATCGCCGGGGACGCTGGCGTCGGTGGGGTCGCCGCCGAAGTAGGGGCGCACGTCTTCCGGCCATTGGTTGGCTTCGCACAGCAAGATGGCGTCGGGGTATTCGGCATCCATCATGGCCCGCAATCGTTTGAGAAAGGCGTGGGTTTCGGGCAGATTCTCGCAGTTGGTTCCCTCGCGCTCAAAAAGATAGGGCACGGCGTCCGCGCGGAAGCCGTCCAGGCCCATGTCCATCCAGTACCGGGCGACTTTGAACATTTCTTCTTGCACAGCGGGGTTGTCGAAGTTCAGGTCGGGCTGTTGGCTGTAGAAACGATGCCAGAAGTACTGGCCCCGCACTTCGTCCCAGGTCCAGTTGGAGGATTCGGTATCGACGAAGATGATGCGGGCGTCGGCATACTTCTGGTCGGTATCGCTCCACACGTAATAATCGGTGTAGGGCTCCTGACGCCGCCGCGACGCCTGGAACCAGGGATGCTGGTCGGAGGTGTGATTGAGGACGAGATCGGCGATCACACGCAGGCCGCGGGCGTGGGCAGCGGCGATCAGCGCTTTGAAATCGGCGATGGAGCCGTAGTCGGGGTGCACGCCGTAGTAATCGGCGATGTCGTAGCCATCATCCACCAGGGGCGAGGGAAAGGTGGGCAGGAGCCAGATGCAATCAACGCCCAGATCGGCAAGGTAGTCGAGCCGTTGGATCATGCCTTGCAGATCGCCCTGCCCGTCGCCATCGCTATCCTGGAAGGCGCGTACGTAGAGCTCGTAAAAAACGGCGGTTTGATACCAATGGGGTGTCTGGAACATGGAAAACGCTCAAGTGGTTATCGATTTCGTGTTGATTTTCGCTACGTGAACGATATTGCCTGGTAGTTTAACATATCCACCGCCGCCCGTCATTTCGCGCCCCAACGGAAGGAACGATTCCGCTTTGGTGCATCATAGCGCAACATGTATGTCGTTCCGGGCGAGGCGACATGCATGTTGCGCTACGAATGACCGCACTCCCTCCGAATTATCGTCACTAAAATGGTGGCGAATTGTCAGGCTGACAATGCAATCTCCATGTATATTTAGGATCACCAAAATCGTTTCACAGGCTTGACAGGACGAGAAAATCTGGTATTATTTAGTCGTGACTAAAAATTATTTTCTGCATACGCTTTCATCCAACTTGACGCATTCACCATGATCCTCAAAAATCTCTGGCGTCGACGCACTCGCAGCTTCCTCACAGTCCTCGGTATCGCCATTGGCGTGGCCGCAGTGGTGGCTCTGGGCACGATTGCCAACGCTTTTTTGGAGAATTACGGCAGTGCGGTGGGCCTGAGCAATGACATCCTGGTGTCGCAGGCGAATGCTTTCGATGTCGCTTTCAGTAATTTGGATGAGAATTTGGGGCAGCGCTTGCAAACGGTTCCGGGTGTGGAAGAGGTGGAAGCGGGCGTCTATGGCTGGATTGTAACCGAGGATATGCCCTTTTTCATGATTTTTGGTTACGAGCCCAATACGGTGGCGATGCAGCACTACCGCATTGTCGAGGGTAAACCGATCACCGGCCCGAAACAAATCGCCATCGGCAGGCAAGCGGCAGAGGGACTGAAAAAAGAGGTTGATGACAAGCTGCGCATCTACGGCGTCCCCTACCATATCGTCGGCATCTACGAAACCGGGCAGGGTCTGGAAGAATCGGGCGGGGTGGTTGTTCTGGAGGATGGGCAGGAAATCGTGGGCAAACAACGCGAGGTCAGCCTGTTTCAGGTTGGATTGGCGCGGGGCGCGGACATCGACCAGGTGATCGAACGCATCGAGGCGTTGGACGACGACATCCTGGCCAGCAAATCCAGCGAGTACGAAGTGAATGAGACGTATACCAATATGATGCAGGGTTTCGCCTGGGGCATCGCCGCCATCGCCGTGATCATCGGCGGTCTGGGCATGATGAATGCTATGGTGATGAGTGTGCTCGAACGCACGCGGGAGATCGGGACGCTGCGGGCGGTGGGATGGAGCCGCTGGCG
>DUEF01000043.1 GCA_011176555.1 Caldilineae bacterium | reverse complement strand
CCGCTACCACCGGCTTGCTGCAACCGGTGAACACGTATCGCATATTCTGCAACTTCCTGCTCAGAGCATCCAACGTATCCCAAGCGCCTTGCTGAGCGTTGACGGCGATGAGAAAGATGTTGGCTCCAGCAGAGAAATACTCGCCCTGATTGCCGATCACCAGACCGGCGAAATCTCGCTCCGTGCGCTCGATGGCCTCTGTGACCATGTTGAACACATCTTCATCCAACATGTTCATCACCTTGCCGCCCGGCGTTTCGGCGTGGAACTCCAGCAGCGCCACACCATCGCCGATGTCGAGCAGCGACGAACTGGCGTTGGTGGCGATCACCCGGCTGGCGTCCTGCTTCCAATCTTTGAGGACGATGATCTTGGGGTCTGGCGTGATGTCCACATACCCTTGCCCCAGAACCCAGCGTTGTTTGACGCCGTTTGAGCTGCGATAGAAGCTATCCGCGCCGCTGGCCAGCATCTCCTTCACCCAACCGGCCACTTCTAGCCCATCCGCCTCCATGCGCTCGACCGTCGCGGCCACGCCCAGGATGTCCCAGGTCTCGAAAGGCCCGACCTCCCAGGTGAAGCCCCACTTCATGGCATTGTCCACCGCCAGCACATCGTCCGAGACCTCGGGCATAATGTGCGCGGCGTACGCCAGCGTGCGCGACTCGACGAACCACACGAACTCGCCGGCTTTGTCATCGGCCGCGACCATGCCGCGCAGGCGTTCGGGCAGCGGCAATTTGCGATTTGCGCCCACGCTCTCGAAACGGGGCTTGTCCATGGCTTCGTGCTCGAACGTCTCGAAGTTGAGCGGCCAAAATTCCTTCTTGCCGCCCTCGCCCCGAATCACCTTCGTGAATCCGACCTTCGTCTTGTTGCCCAGCCAGTTTCGTTCGACCATGCCGTCGAGGATGCGGTTGAAGCCCGGGGCTTTGAGGATTTCCCGTTCCGGGTCATGCGGGAGCAGATCGTAAAGGTTGCGGGCGATGTGCGCCAAAATGTCCACGCCGACGAGATCCGCCAGGCGGAATGTGCCGGTCTTGGGGCGACCCACCAGCGGCCCGGTCAGCATATCCACTTCGGGCACGGTGTAGCCATTGTCGATGGCGTACTCGATGATCTTGGCCATGGGGATGAAGGCCAGGCGGTTGCCGATGAAATTCGGCGTGTCGTTGGCCATCACCACGCCCTTGCCCAGCGCGTTTTCCGCGAACCAAGTGATGTCAGCGACGACGGCGGGGTCCGTATCGGGGGTCGGGATCACTTCCAACAGCTTCATGTAGCGGGGCGGATTGAAGAAATGCGTGCCCAGGAAGTGCGCCTTGAAGTCGTCGCTGCGCCCTTCGGCGATGGCATGGATCGGCAGCCCCGAGGTGTTGCTGCTAACGATGCTATCCGGCTTGCGCACTGCTTCGATGCGCTCCATCAGTTGTTGTTTGATGTCCAGACGCTCGATGATCACCTCGATCACCCAATCCGCTTCGCCCACCCAGGCGAAATCGTCTTCCAGGTTGCCCACTGTGATCAGGTTCGCCGCTTCTTTATTCACCAGCGCGGCCGGCTTCGACTTCGTCATCCGTTTGAATCCCTCATTGACGATTCGGTTCCTCACCTGCGGGCTTTCCAGGGTCAGGCCCTTGGCTTCTTCCTTCGGCGTCAGTTCCCAGGGAACGATGTCGAGGAGGTAGGTGGGGATGCCAGCATTGGCCAGGTGGGCGGCGATGCCTGCGCCCATCGTGCCTGCGCCGATAACTGCGGCGCGTCGGATTGTTCGGTGCATGCGATTGTCTCCTTTGACTGTGACGCGTGGGGGAGGGTGGTCTATATTCTTATTGGTATTGATATTGGGTATTGGGTATTCGCAGATCTGCGGGAAGCAAGCGGAATATCCAATAGCCAGTATCCAATATCTGAGTGTATTGATACCATATTTCGGAGTGGATCGCAAATTCTTATGACGCAGTGCGTAATGGGTGTGGCGCTTTGCGTCATGGCGAGTTCTTTTTCCCTTGGCTTCCCAGGGCGGTTCTTTAATTTGACCCCGTCGGCATCTGGCGCTACAATTGTCGATTGGCGTTCCAACCACCAATTATTCATCAGCCACCTTATTTTCCGTGTTCGATAATCTTTCCGACAAACTGCAAGAAGTCTTCGACGGCCTGGGCCGGCGCGGCCGTTTGAGTGAGGCCGACGTCGATAAAGCCCTGCGCCAGGTGCGCCTGGCCCTGCTCGAAGCGGACGTGAACTACAAGGTCGTCAAAGACTTTGTGGGTCGCGTGCGAGAACGCGCCGTGGGCAGCGATGTCATGCGCAGCCTCTCGCCCGCTCAGCAGGTGATCAAGATCGTCAACGAGGAATTGATTGCAACGCTGGGCGAATCGGAACGGCTCGATCTGTCGGGCCCGCCGCCTCATGTGATCATGCTCGTGGGCTTGCAGGGTTCCGGTAAGACGACGATGGCCGCCAAATTGGCCAACCGCCTGCGTTCTTCCGGTCAGCGTCCCTTGCTCGTGGCCGCCGACACCTACCGCCCGGCCGCGGTCACGCAGTTGGAGGTGCTGGGCCGCCAGATCGACATCCCCGTGCACAGCGAGGGCATCGAACCGGCCCCGCCCGACATCGTCAACCGGGCTTTGCGTCGCGCTCGCGAGGAAGCCCGCACCGTCGTCATCATCGACACCGCCGGTCGGCTCACCATCGACGAACAGATGATGGAAGAGCTGGTGCAGATCAAAATGCTGGCGAAGCCAGACGAGATCTTGCTGGTGGCCGACGCCATGACCGGCCAGGAAGCCGTGCGCGTGGCCTCTGACTTCCACAAACGCATCGGCGTCACCGGCTTGGTGCTGACCAAGATCGATGGTGATGCTCGCGGCGGCGCCGCCATCTCGATGCGCGCTGTCACCGGCGTGCCCATCAAATTCCTGGGAACCAGCGAAAAGATCGATGGCATCGAGGTTTTCCATCCAGATCGCATGGCTTCCCGCATTCTCGGCATGGGCGACATGCTTACCATGATCGAGAAAGCGGAAACGGTGATGGATAAAGAAGAAGCTGTGCGGATGGAGAAAAAACTGCGCACGGCCAGCTTCGATCTGGACGATTTCCTCAAGCAGATGGGGCAGATCAAAAAGATGGGCCCCATTTCCAGTCTGTTGGGCATGGTCCCCGGCATGGGCCGCCTTTCCAAGGAGATCGATGCCGAAGCCACCGACAAGCAAATGCGCCAAATCGAAGCCATCATCAGTTCCATGACGATGGAGGAGCGGCACAATCCCAAGGTGCTGAATGGCAGCCGCAAACGGCGCGTGGCCGCGGGCTCGGGCACATCCGTGCAGGAAGTGAACGAGTTATTATCGCAGTTCAGACAAATGCAAAGATTGATGAAACAGCTACAATCGGGTCGCCGCAGCGGCCTGGGTGGCCTTCTCGGGTTCTAACACCCACCCCATTTTACAAACACCAACAGGTTGAGACCCTGACACTTTTCTAGGAGCATTACATTTCTCATGGTACGTATTCGTCTGCGTCGCACAGGCGCAAAGAAGCAAGCATCTTACCGAGTCGTCGTCGCCGATCAACGCTCCCCGCGTGATGGTCGCTTTATCGAAAACCTGGGGCATTACAATCCCCGCACCAACCCGCCCACATTCGAGATCGACAAAGAGCGCACCGCTTACTGGCTCGACCAGGGCGCGCAACCCAGCGAATCCGTCGCCCAACTGCTGCGGAACGTGGATTTGACGGGTGGAGAGGAAGAAGGAAATTTGTAAATCGGTAGCCGGTAGACCAGGAGACCTGTAGACCGGGACGATCGTCGCCTGGTCTACTGATTTCCCGGTTTACAGGTCTACCGGTTTCCTGRTTCACGAAAGGAAACCCCAGCCCATGCAAGAACTCATCGAATACATCGCACGTTCATTGGTCGAAAACCCCAACCAGGTGCGTGTTTCCACCCATCGTTCTGGCTCCAACCTCTATATCGATGTGACGGCGGCGTCGGGCGATTTAGGACGACTGATCGGGCGCAGAGGACGCACGGCCCAGGCCATCCGTTCTGTCGCCAAAGTCGCTGGCGCGCGCCAGGGCCTGCGCGTCACCATCGATATCGATTGACTCTTCTTGGAAGCTCCTCGCATAGATGAGTCAGCAGAGACGCCATGACAGTGGTGACGAACGATAACGACCTGGATGGTTCCAGTGTCCCAAAACTCGCCGAGCACCTTGCCGTGGGGAGAATCAAGGGCGCGCATGGCCTCCATGGCGAGCTCAAAGTCGAGGTGCTAACTGATTTCGACCAACGTTTTGAATCTGGCTCTTTGCTTATCGTAGAGGGCGAGGCATTCGAGCGGGAAGTGCTATCGGCGCGGCCGCACAAGGGCTTCTTGTTGGTGAAATTGCAAGGCATTGTGGATCGCACTGAGGCTCAGAGACAACGGGGTTTGCACTTGTTGGTGCAGCGGGATAAGGCTGTTTCTCTGCCGGAAGGTGAGTATTACGCGGACGAACTCGAGGGATTACGAGTCATCACCACTGAGGGTGTGGAACTAGGTGTATTGACTGAAGTGTGGTGGACCGCGGCAAACGAAATCTACGTGGTGCAAGGGGCTTATGGTGAGGTATTGCTGCCAGCGATTGCCGACGTTGTCCAAAACGTTGATTTGCAAAAAGGAGAAATGTTGGTAAGATTACTGCCAGGTTTGGTTCAATCATTAGACTAGATGCATACAGATAATAGCGCCTATCTTTTGGCATTTGTTATTTTCTGGTGATTTGATTATAATAATGCATTATTCTGTGCCTTCACCATCATTTTGCGACTCACCATAGGTTTGAGGCGGCGTATTCTTTATCCAGGCTATTGATGGGATGGCATTCCCCCACGGTTTTATCATGATGGAGTCACGGCAATGAAATCTCGACACGTTCTTATCGTAGTACTGGTTTTTGCTCTATTTTTGACTTTTTTGATGCCCGCGAGCGTGTTCGCAGAATCAACTGACCAGGGCGGCAAGGTGCATGTCGTGAGGCGGGGCGATACATTAGCGAAAATTGCGTTGCGTTACGGCGTTTCCGTCACGGCGTTAGCTCGGGCGAATAAGCTGCGCAACGCCAATCTGATTTACGTTGGCCAACGTTTGTGGATTCCCACCAAAAACAGCGCTGCTTCATCTAGGAACACCCAACCAGCGGCGAGCGCTGCCCCAGGTTCTGTGCATGTGGTGCGGCGTGGTGACACCCTTGCAAAAATTGCTCAGCGTTATGGCGTTTCCATCTCAGCGCTGCGTCAGGCAAACAACATCCGTAATATCAATCGCATTTACGTCGGGCAACGGTTACGGATTCCAGGTCGAGCCGCCCAAAAGCAAGCCGCCTCGGCTCCCAAGGTTGTATCCCCCAAAGTGGCGAGCGGCAAAAAATGGATCGAAGTTGATCTATCCAGCCAGCGCTTGATAGCGCACCAAGGCGATTCAGTGGTGCTGCGCACGAAAGTCAGCACCGGTTTGCGCTACACGCCGACGCCTGTGGGGCGTTATGCTGTCCGAACGAAAGTAAGACGACAAACCATGACTGGCCCCGGGTACAGCTTACCCAATGTGCAGTGGGTGATGTATTTCTACAGAGACTATGCCATCCACGGAACCTATTGGCACAATCGTTTTGGCCGCCCCATGAGTCATGGCTGCGTCAATGCCCGCAATGGCGACGCAAAGTTCCTCTACAACTGGGCGGATTACGGGACGCCTGTCATTGTCCACCGCTAGACGGTGACGGCGATCATGCTGTCGTGGGCGTTCTCTCAGGTAGCCATTTCCGAAAACGGGGATCCTGTCTGACCATGCGCTCCAATCCATCGAGTAGGGTGACTTCGGGCTGGTAATCCAGTAGTTTTCGGGCTTTTTCCAGATCGGCGACAAGACGTTTGACGCCGCCGCTGCGTTCTTCGTTGCGTAAAACGTGGGCCCTGCGCCCGCTTACTTTTTCGATAGCGGCCACCAGTCCAGCTACGCTGGTTTCCACGCCTGAGCCGATGTTGATCACCTGTCGGTCGATGTTCGTTTGTCCGCCGGCGACGACGAGCGCATCGATAACGTCATCGATGTAGACATAATCACGCGTTTGCTCGCCGCTGCCATAAAGCATCACCGTGCCGCCAGAAAGAATTTGGTGGATGAAGTGGGGAACGACCGGCGGGTAGACGGGGGGTAAGGCTTGTCCGGGGCCATACGCATTGAAGACGCGCAGCGCTACGGTTTCGATGCCGTAGTGAACGCCGAGTGTGGAGACGTAATGTTCCGCCGCAAATTTGCTGACAGCATACGGCGTCGACAATTCGGGAACCACCATTTCGTCCACCGGCTGGCGTTTCTGATCACCGTAGATCGTACCTGACGAGGCCATGACGATGCGCTTGACGCCGACTGCTCGCATCGCCTCCATGAGCGTGACCGTGCCGCCGACGTTGATGTCGTTGTAGTCTCGGGGAAAGAGGACGGATTGGGGGAGTGAGACTTTGGCGGCAAGATGGTACACACAATCGACATCATGCAACAGCGTCCAGAGTTTCGGTTGATCTCGAACATCACCCCGCGTGAATAGAACTTGGGGATCGAGGGCGGATGGATCGCCGGCGCTGAGATCATCGATCACTCGCACATGCTGCCCAAGGGCAACCAGACGATTGGCTAGATGATGACCGATAAAACCAGCGCCACCCGTTATCAAACAATTCATCATATTGAATGCGGTGGGAAAACCTAAGGGGAGATTGGCCGCAAAAAGCAGTGTAGCCATTATAACACAGGCCTTCGTTGAGGCGGAATCCGCTTTCCGATTTCTGCTCGCTGTTTCCGACCTTCCGCCTGTTCCCCACCTGTGGTACAATGCCGCCACAGGTGATACTCAATCAATGACCACTGACCGTAGCAACGAAACATGGCTGGCCGATTTACAAGCCATAGGCGCCCAGCAGGATGCCGCCATTCAGGATCTTCTGTCCTGGTTGGAACGGAGGCTGTTTTATTATCTGCGAGATCGCAGTGATCTGCGGCGCTTGAACGGGGATGAGATCGCACAGATGGCGGCGGATTTTGCCCAGGACAGCGTGCTGATCATCCTCAAGAAGTCGGATCAATTTCAAGGGCGCAGCAAATTCACCACCTGGGCCGCCAAGATCGCCGTGCACCAAGCTCTGGGCGAGTTGCGTCGCGCTCGCTGGCGAGATGTCTCCCTGGATGAGTTGACGGCGGATGGCAGCTTCGAGCCGGATTTTCTCAACACCGAGCAGGCGACGCCGGAACAAAAGGCGTTGCAGAGCGACATCATCGCCACGGTGATGGATGTGATGCAGAATGAACTCAGCGAGCGCCAGCGCCAGGCCCTGTACGCTCGTCTGGTTTTGGGCGTCCCTTCTGGTTTGTTGGCCGAACAAATGAACACGAATCCCAATGCCCTCTACAAGCTCATCCACGACGCCCGCAAGCGTCTGAAAGCTCGCTTGGTTGATCGGGGACTCAGTCCCGAAGATGCTCTTTCGGTGTTTTCCTGAAGGCGCCCCCGCCGTCGTAAGAAAAGTTGACATCGTATCCTCTTGAGAGTGAGGAAAGGCAGCGAATCTCCCGTGTCCACCACAGAAATGTCTCTATTCTATAAATTGTTACGCATGTTGGCGCTCACAAAAGAGCGTGAACTGACTTGCTCAGAAGTCAATGAACTCCTGGATTACTATGTTGAGCTGGAGCAATCTGGTGAGAATGTCAAGGCGTTGATGCCAACCATGACGCAGCATCTACGCATTTGCCCCGAATGCAAAGAGGAGTATGACGCCCTGAAGAAAATCACGGGCATCGAGCCGATCATGGCGACAGCGCAGGAAGCCAGTTAAGGGAAAGCATGGATTTGCAAGGCAAAACCGCCGTGATTACAGGCGGGGCGAAACGTATCGGTCGGGCGCTGACACTGGCGCTGGCCGGGGCCGGATGCAATATCATTCTCCATTATGGGCGTTCGCGGGGTGCGGCGGAGCAGACCGCTGAGGCGGCGAGAACGTTAGGCGCGAGGGTATTCTTGAAGCAGGTCGATTTAGTGGCTCCAGTCGGGTTAGCGACGCTGGTCGAGACAGAACGGCTGGGTCTGAGCCCGGCCCAGATTCTGGTCAACAGCGCCGCCGTCTTTCCCACCGACACGCTGCGTGATCTCACACTCGACCAGTGGAGCGTCACCTTCCGGGTTAATCTGCGCACGCCCATCTTTCTCACCCAGGCCTTTGCCAACGCCCTTCCCACTGATCTCGTAGGCGCTGTGATCAACATCACCGACTGGCGCACGGCTCGTCCTTACCCCGATCATTTCAGTTATTCGGTGGCCAAGGGCGCTCTGGACGCCTTCACGCGCAGCGCCGCCATCTCCCTGGCTCCGCAGATCCGTGTCAATGCCATCGCCCTGGGCGCAATGCTGCCCCCACCCGATAAGGATCAGGGCTATCTCGATGCGTTGGCGGCGACGCTGCCCCTGCAACGGCCCGGGGGAACGACCGTGATCGCCGATACCATGCTCCATTTGCTTCGCAATGACTTTGTCACAGGCGAGATTTTGCGCCTGGACGGCGGCGCACATTTGCAGTACTAAAAAACGTCATGTCGAAGCGAAGCGAGACATCCCCTGGTGGAAGTGACATGGCGAAGCGAGACATCCCTTGGTCGAAGTGACATGCTTTTTCAGGCCAGTAGCTTGTCGAGTACAGCGTCAGGGTTGCGCAGCAAGTCCAGCGCATTCAGGTGGAGGGTATCGCCCGAGGTGACGTAAGCGGGCGGCGGTTCATCGAGCTCTTCCCAGGCGGGCTCGTCGATGTAGACGCCGATGCGGCCGTGGGGGCCGAACAGGGCGAGATCGGCTTCGGGGCGGTCGCCCATGTCCACCGGATACCAGCATTCCACCGCCAGGCCTCGTTCACGGATGGCGGCGTAGAGTTTTTGGCGGGCGGCGGCGCGCAGCCAGAGGTCATTGACGTCTTTGGCGTTGAAGAGGCGTTCGAGGGTGGTGTAGAGGAAGGTGAGACGGGGGTGGCGCTTGTTGGCGATGGGCGTTTGCAGGGTTTGCAGGTCGCCCAGTTCGAGTTTGAAATACTGCTCGGCGGCGCGCGGGTGATCGGGCTGGTCGGGCAGGAGTTCGGAGCGGGTGAGGAGGTGGTAGCGGAGGATGGGGGCGAAGTAGTTGATGCGTTTCCCGCTGGCGCCGAATTTCCCGGTCTGGTACAGCGCCAGGTATTCGGCGGCGATCTGGCGGGGCGCGTGT
>DUEF01000042.1 GCA_011176555.1 Caldilineae bacterium | reverse complement strand
CGCTTCAGCGTACTTTGCTTAGCAACCGCCGATTTCAATCGGTGGTCCCAATCCGCAACCCAAAATCCCCTATGAATTTCGCCCTCAACTGCTCCCCACAAGCCGCCGAACTGGTCCAAACCGGCCAGATCCAGATCGATCTCTTCAAGTGCCCGGCCTGGCCCGAACTCATCACCAAAGCGTTGGACATTGGGCCGGCTTATGTGCATTTCCCCCTGCGCGTCGGCGATGGTAGTGGCAACGCCTTCAATACCGAGGCTGGACAACCCGCTGACTGGACCTGGATCGAGCAGATTTTACAGCAAACCGGCACCCGTTACGTCAACCTGCATCTGCATCCGCCCCGGCAGACTGGCGTTCTGCCGGATGACGGCTACGGTCCAGCCGCAACCGTCGAAACCACAACACGCCTGATCCGCGACGTGGAAGCGCTGGCCAAGCATTTCGGCGCGGAAAGGATCACCGTCGAAAACGGCTACAACCTGGATCGCCAACCGTTACGGCCCGCCTACTTCGCCGAAGTCATTTCCGAGGTGGTCGAAGCCACCAGCTGCGGTTTCCTGTTCGACCTCTCACACGCCCGCATGGCGTCTGAGATACTGGGCGTTCCCGTCGAAGAGTACGTGGCGAAATTACCACTACACGCTACGCGTGAATTGCACATCACCGGCATCCAGTACACAGGTGATTACTGGCTCGAACGCATGCAGCAAGAAGGAGTCGATCCCGCCATGATTGCAAACATCTCCGGACGGATCATGGACCATCTGCCCCTTGTCGACGAGGACTGGGAGGTGATGCGCTGGGCGGCTGAATCTATCCAACAGGGGATCTGGAACACACCCGACATCGTGGCCCTTGAATGCGGTGGCTACGGCCCCTTCTGGCAGGCGACGCTGGACGAGAAGGCACTGGCCGAACAGGTTCCCAGACTCTACGACATGTTCAGCGTCTGACCATGCCCCCGCCACTTGCTCGCGTCCTGCTCCTCCTGCTTTTCACCCTGTTCGCGAGCGTCACGCCAACGTCTCACGCCCTCTCGCCCTCTCCAGATAGGGGCGATTCACCATTCGCAATCCGCAATCCGCAATCCGAAATTGATCTTTTCCTCCCGCTCCAGGCTCGTTCCGGCCATCTCGGCGCGCCGGACAGCCTGCTGATCTCGGCCTTTGTGCCTGACGGGCTGGCCAGCAATGACGCAGACGAAGCCTTTTTGCTGCAAAACACCGGACGAAACACCCTTTTTCTGGGCGGATGGCAGGTGACCGATGGCGAGGGGCGCATCACCCTGCCCGATCTCCGGGTCGCGCCCGGCGCCAGGGCTTGGTGTGCGAAGGAAGCCGCGGCCTTTGCGCAGCAGTGGGGATTTGCGCCGGATTGCGAATATGGCGCCGACAGTGATCCAGCCGTGCCCGACGCCAGCGGCCGCGCCCCACGCTTGGCGAATACCGGCGACGAATTGCAACTGCTGGAACCGGGCGGCGACGTGGCCGATGCGGTCGTTTATGCTGGTGGGGACAGTACAGTGCTCGGGTGGACAGGCCCGGCGGTCGGGTATTACCAACGCAACAGCCGTTTCGCCCGCGCCGGACAGGTCTTTTACCGTCTACTCGACGCCAACGATACGAACACAGCCGCCGACTGGGCACAGGGCAATCCCGACCCCGCTCGCGGCCGCCGAGCCGCTTATCCGGGCTGGGATCTGTACGCGCTTTCCTCGCCTGCCCAGATCGTCTGGGAGACGCCGCCGGGCGCGCAATTGCTGGCGGCGCCCGACAACGCTTATCTCGCCATCCGAGATATGTTCGCCAGCGCCCAACACAGCATCTTGCTCGAGAGTTACGAATTCGAGCATCCGGGTCTGGTGGCCACGCTGGTCGAACGAGTGCAGGCGGGTGTGGAAGTGCGCCTGCTGCTGGAGGGAGCGCCATCGGGCGGGCTCAGCGACGACGCGCGCTGGGCCGCGCAACAAATCAGCGAAGCGGGCGGCCTGGTGCATTTCATGGTCAACGATGTGGCGGACGCGCACGACCGCTATCCCTACCAACACGCCAAATTCGCCATCATCGACGGAACAACGCTGCTGGTGAGCACCGAAAACTTCAAGACCACCAGTATGCCCCCCGACGCCAGCGATGGCGACACGTTGGGACGGCGGGGCTATGCGCTCATCCTGCACGATCCCAACTTAGCGGCTCACGCCAGTGTCATTTTTGAGCTTGATAACGATCTCGCCCACGCCGACATCTTTCCCTGGCAGCCGGAACATCCCAAATACGGCGCGCCGCCAGCGGGCTATACCCCGCCCACTTTCGTCGATTAGAGCGGCTACACCGTCCGCTATCCCCACCCCCACCCCATCGCCGACGCCACCGCCGCCCACCTCTTCACCTCACCCGAATCCAGTCTTACGCCCGGTCCCCTACTCGATCTCATCAACCAGGCCGGCCCCGGCGATGTCATCCTCACGCAACAACTTTACGAACATCCCTTTTGGGGCGCGACCGACAGCGATCCCACCGCCGATCCCAACCCCCGCCTGCAGGCGCTGATCGAGGCGGCTCGCCGCGGGGCCAGCGTCCGCATCTTCCTCGACGACTTTTTCGATAGCGCCGCCAGCGCCCGCAGCAACACCATCACCAGAGATTATGTCAATGGTCTGGCGCAAGAGCAGGGGTGGGACATCAGAGTCAGGCTGGGGAATCCCACCAGGGCCGGGGTGCATGCCAAACTGCATCTGATAGCGCTCGGCGAACGGCGCTGGACCGTGCTCGGCTCCATCAACGGCGGCGAAGTCAGCAACAAACTCAATCGAGAACTCGCCATCGCCCTGGAATCCAAAGCCGCCTACGATTTCCTCTCCGGCGTGTTCTGGGATGATTGGGGGGGAGTAGGGGCGACCGGCGGGTCGCCCCTACTTGCCGCAGACAAAAATCCACGGTAGCATAAGGACGTGAAAGCCCTCGTGCGTAACATCTCGCTCCGCCACGATCTTGGCATCCAGATGCTGGCGCTTTACGTGCTTTTCATCGGGCCGGTGCTGATTGGCGCGCTGATCTTCGATAACTTCAGCCGCAAAACCCTGGAAAACGACGTGCAGGCCGCCGACCTGGCCCTGGCGCACGCCGTGGCCCTGGAGACGGACGCCGCCCTCACCAACGCCGCCCACACCGTGGTCAATTTAGCCACGCGCCAGGAGGTGATTGACGCTGACCCGAACGCGATGCAAGACATTTTTCGCGGCATCACGCTGGGACGTAGCGACATCAACCTCATCTACCGCCTGGGCCCCGATGGCGTGATGCTCTACCACTATCCACACGGCCCTTCCAGCACCGTGGGCGTCGATTTCTCGTTCCGGCGCTATTTTCAGCGGGCCTTGCACAGCACCGGCCCCATCTTTTCGGCCGGACGCATCTCACCGACAACGGGCAAACCGGTGGCGACCGCAGTGATGCCGCTGCACGACGACGCCCGCCGCTTTCTGGGCGTGGTCGCCACCAACCTGGCGCTGGACAGCCTCAGCGACACGCTCGCTGTAATCGTCGGCGACCAATCGCAGGAACTCATCGTCAGCATCGTCGATTCCCAGGGCCAGGTTATCGCCTATCCCGGCCTGCTGGATGCAGAACTCACCCCCACCACCCTGCTCACCGTGCGCCGAGGAGAAGATGTGGGCCTGCCCAACAACTTGCTACCCGACTGGGGCGAGTGGAAAGATGGCGTGGTGGACGCCGTGTTGGCGGGCGAGATGGGCGCGAGCATCTCCACCGCGCCCGACAACAGTCGCTGGCTCCGCTCCTACGTGCCCATTCCCGTGGCGGGCTGGGGCGTGATCGTCCAGCGCCCCACCGCCATCGCCTTCGCCACCATCGAGCGCTTCCACCATCTGCTCATGGTCGCCATCGGCGTTTACATTCTCGGCGGCATCATCTTTTGGCTCCTGCTCTCCCGGCGCGTCATCGTTCCCCTCGAACACCTGGCCGCGTTCAGTCAGATGGTGGGACAACGCCAGCGCACACCCCACGATATCCCCACCGATCTGGCCGCGCTCGCCCATCGCTCCGACCAGATGGGCAATCTCACCCGCTCCCTGCTGTCGATGGCGGATGATATCGAGCAACGCTTTGTCGAACTTTCCACCCTTCTGGAAATCAGCCGCGTCGTGGTCAGCTCGCTGGATGCCGCCGCGGTGATCGACAGCATCTTGAACGAAGTTCAACGCTTGCTCAATGCCGACCGCACCGCCATCGTGGCTCTGGATGAACGGCTGGACGTGTTTCGCATCCGCGCCAGCCAGGGACTCTCGGAGGACTATGTGCGACAACTGCGCATCGATCCGGCCGAACCCCACTCAGCGGCGATGCGCGCCTTGCGAACGCAAACGCCCGTCCAGATCACGGATACCGAACACGCACAGGATTATGTCAAATTCCTGCCGCGCGCTCGCCAGGAAGGCTTCCGTTCCCTGCTGGCGGTTCCCCTGCTCACGCAACACGCGCCGCCCGCCGTTCTGCTGCTATATTTCGATCAGCCCCACCGTTGTTCTGAGGCCGAACTGGAACTGGTCGCCAGCTTTGCCAACCATGCGGCCATGGCCATGGAAAATGCGTCACTCTACGCCCGCTCCGACGCCCAATTGCAGGAACAAACGCGCCGCCTCGAAGCCATCGTCGAAAGCYTGAACGATGGCCTGATCCTGGAAGGCTTGGMRGGGCGCGTGCTCTACTGCAACCAGCGCGCCGCCGACTTGCTGGGCGTGCGCCGTTCGCTGGCCTGCCGACGCCCCACATCCGAACTGATCGAGCAGTTGCTGGCCACGGCTGAAGACCCCGAACGCGCCGCCAAAGAGTTGCAGAGCGCCATCGCCCAGGGGAGCCGCCGTCCGATCGACATCATCCGGCGGGGGCCAGATGGTCGGCCCCAGGATTTGCGCGTTTACGTGTTCGAGGTCACCGACGCGCGGGGCAAATTGATCGGTCGGGGCCAGTACTGGCAGGATTTCACGCACGACAAAGACCTGGAACGCATGAAATCCGCCCTGCTTTCCACGGTTTCGCACGAACTACGCACGCCCCTGGCCGCGATCAAGGGCTATGCCACAACCCTGCTGGCGCAAGATGTGGCCTGGGACGCCGAAACCCAGCGCGAGTTCATCCAAACCATCAGCGACGAAGCCGACCGCCTGGCCTCGTTGGTGAGCGATTTGCTCGATCTCTCCCGACTGGAAGGCGGCGCCCTGGAGATCAGCCGCGAAGTCTACCCCATTGCTGAAATCATCCGTGAATCCGCCAGACGCGGCAGCCGACGCCTGGATGTCCCGATCCAGATTGACATTTCGCCAGACTTACCGCCGCTATGGGTCGATCGCCCCCGCCTGGAAACAGTTTTGCGCAACCTGTTCGAAAATGCAGTCAAGTACTCCCCTCCCGACTCGCCGGTGGAGATCAGCGCCCGCCGTGCGGATGATGAAGTGGTGATCGCCGTGCGAGACTACGGGCCAGGCGTGCCCAAAGATCAGCAAGACATGATCTTCGACCGCTTCTATCGGGGAGACATCGAACGAGACCGGCGCGTGGGCGGTGCGGGTCTGGGATTGGCCATCTGCAAGGGCTTCATCGAAGCACACGGAGGACGCATCTGGATCGAAGACGCTGCCCCGGGCGCTGTGTTCCTCTTCACTCTACCATTGACTGCTCCCGACCCACAGGACGTGATCTATGACAGCATCCCCGCGCATTCTGGTCGTCGATGACGAAAAACCCCTGCGCGAATTCGTGAGTCGCAACCTCAGCGCCCGTGGATTCCAGGTGTTCAAGGCGGCCAACGGGCTCGAAGCCATGGCCATCTTCCAGACGGAACCGCTGGACTTGATCATCCTCGACCTGATGATGCCCCATCTGGACGGCCTGGAAGTGACGCAGCGCATCCGCCGCGAATCCACCGTGCCCATCATCATCCTTAGCGCCCTGGACGAGGAGCGAGACAAGGTGACGGCGTTGGATCTGGGGGCCGACGACTATCTCACCAAACCCTTCGGCGTCGAGGAGCTTTTGGCCCGGGTGCGCGTGGCCTTGCGCCGGGCCAGTTGGAGCGGACAACCCGCGCCGGCCAAAATCCTGCGCGTTGGCGACATCGAATTGGACGCGGAGCGGGGCGCGGTGACGCTGGCCGGGAAGCCGGTGAAACTCACCCGCACCGAGTTCAACTTGCTCCACTACTTCTTGCAAAACACGGGCAAAGTGCTACCCCACCGCCGCATTTTGCAACAGGTCTGGGGGCCGGAATATGGCGACGAGCACGAATACCTGCGGGTGTACGTGGGCCGATTGCGCCGCAAGCTGGAGCAAGAGCCCTCCAGCCCGCGCCACATCCTGACGGAACACGGCATCGGTTACCGGATCGAGGGATGAATCGGAGTGTGTGCATTAATTGTCATTGCGAGCCAGTTTTTGGCGAAGCAATCCCCAACTTGCTGGGACGCGTTGATGCACCTTGGGGATTGCTTCGTCGCAAAAACCGCTCCTTGCAATGACAGATGACCAGACACGCCTTTTTATACTTTTTTTACAGATGGGGCCGGGGTTTTTATGGGATGTTTCGCGACGGGCGCTAAACTGAATACAGAAATTCTCTCATTCGAATCTTTATGGTGAGAGTCTGGGTACAATTGCACAACAAGGAGGTGAACCGCCACCTATCGACCATCTCAACCGAACCGATCCTGACGCACCAACGCCAGGAGACGCGCATTCCGATTCCATCTCTTTTCCATCACACAGGAGAAAGCAACTATGTCGCGCAAATCGTTTTTCATTTTGAGTATGCTGCTCGTGCTGGCGCTGGCAGTCGCCGCCTGCGGCGGAGCCCAGCCGCAACAACCCGCTCCCGAATCCCAGCCCACCAAAGCGGAAACCAAAGCCGAGGAGCCAGCAGCGCCTGCGTCAACTGAGCAAGACGTGACCATCGGCTTCACCGCCTCCCAGACCGGAAAATACAACGTCTCCTCCACCCGCCAGACCACCGGTTTGCAGCAGTGGATCGACGATGTCAATGCCGCGGGCGGCATCAAGCTCGACGACGGCACGATTGTGAAATTCAAGGCCGTCTCCTACGACGACGAATCCAACAAAGACCGGGTGCAGGAACTTTACACCCGGCTGGCCACGGAAGATGACGCCGATTTCCTCATCAGCCCCTACTCCAGCGGTCTCACCGCAGCCGCGGCCGTCATCGCCGAGCAGTACGGCAAACCGATGATCACCACCGGCGCCGCGTCTGACGCCACCTACAAACAGGGTTACACGCAGGTCTTCCAGGCCTACACCCCCGCCAGCCGCTATCTGACGGGTGCACTCGATCAATTGGCCGCAGTCGATCCCTCGGCCAAAAAAGTCGCCATCGTCTACGAAAACTCCAAGTTCTCGACCGGCGTCGCTGAAGCCGCCAAAACGTATGCCGAAGACAACGGTTTCGAGGTCGTTTTGTTCGAAGGCTATGATCCTGACACCAAAGACTTCAACGCCTTCATCAACAAGATCGAAGCGGCCAGCCCAGACGCCATTCTTGGCGGCGGCCATTTCCAGGATGGCAGCACCTTCGCCCGCCAGTTGTTCGAGAAAGGCGTCGCCGTCAAGGATATCGCCCTGCTGGTGGCCCCGCCCGAACCCACGTTCGCGGAATTGGGTGACGCAGCCGTGGGCGTAATCGGCCCCAGCCAATGGGAACCGGCCGCCAAGTACACGGAAGAAGCGGCCAAAGAAGCCGGCCTTCCCTGGTACGGCATTTCCAGTGCAGATTTCACCAAAACCTACCAGGACGCGCATGACGGCGAAGACCCCTCGTACCACGTGGCTGGCGGCTACGCCGCGGGCCTGTTGCTGCAAAAAGCAATCGAGGATGCTGGCTCCACCGATCCGGCCAAAGTCAAGGAAGCGATGGACGCCATCGACATGCTGACCTTCTTCGGGCATCTCAAGTTCGATACATCCGAGGAAGCGCACGGCCTGCAGATCGGCCACGATATGATCCTCATCCAATGGCAGCGAGACGATGATGGCAACCTCGTGAAACAGGTGATCTGGCCGACGGAAGGAGCTACGGCTGAGCCGCTTTATCCCATCCACTAAACCCAACTCTATCCACCTAGCACCTTCCCGCAAGTAGACGGTTTCTGCCTGCCTGCGGGAAGGCTATGCTTCGCATCAGCTCATCTGGAGGATAGTTATGGGCGAAACCCTTGTCACTTCAGCCATCGATGGTTTGCTCATCGGCGTCATCTACGGTCTTGCCGCCATGGGCTTGACCCTCATCTTCGGCGTGATGGATGTCATCAACCTGGCTCACGGCCCGATCATCGCCCTGGGCATGTTTGGCGTCTATCTCCTTTTCACCTTCCTGGGTCTCAATCCCTTCATCGCCCTGGCGATCGTCGCCGTCGCCGGACTTTTGCTTGGTTTTGTCATCTACTTTATCGCAGTCAACCGCGTGATCGACGCGCCGCCGTTGTCCAGCCTGCTCTCCACCTTCTCGGTCAACATGATGATCATCGGCGTGGGCACTGCCGTATTATCGACATCCGCTTACAACGTGGATTACAGCCTGGGAACCGTGCAATTGGGCTTCTTCCGCGTGCCGGGAACTCGTTTGACGGCCTCCCTGGTGGCGCTGCTGGTGACGCTCCTGCTCTACCTGTTCCTTTACCGGACGAGGCCGGGGAAATACATCCGGGCGGTGGCGAATAATCGCATGTCGGCGGAATTGATGGGCATTCCCTCGACCCGCATCCTGGCGCTGGCTTTCGGCATTGGCACGATGCTGGCCACTATCTCCGGCGGATTGATCGCCACCATCCTGCCCATCAACATCCTGGCCGGCGGTTCTTTCGAGCTCAAGAGCTTCGTGATCGTCGTGCTGGGCGGGTTAGGCAATCCGCTGGGGGCGATGATCGGCGGTCTGATTCTGGGCCTGATCGAGGGCGTCGTACCCGTCTTCATGAAAACAACCTGGGTGCCGGTGATCGAGTACGTTCTCTTCGTCTTGATCCTACTGGTGCGACCACAAGGCATTATGGGGGCGAAAGAATGAAAAACTTCCGTTACACAGGCTTAGTGCTCCCCCTGGTCATTGTCGTTGCGCTGGCCATACTCCCGCTCATGGGCGGTAGCGCCAGCGTGCGAGAATCGATGTTCACCATCCTCATGTCGATAGCGCTGGCATCGAGTCTCAACATCATCCTGGGTTACACCGGTTACGTCAGTTTCGGCCACATCGTTTTCTTCGGCGTGGGCGGTTATCTGGGCTTCTGGGCCATCGCCGAGCACGGCTGGAATCTGTTCCCGGCCGCGGTGCTGGGCGGTTTGACCGCAGCCATCCTCGCCTACCTGCTGGGCCGCAGCGTCTTGCGATTACGAGGCGCTTATTTTGCTCTGGCCACCATCGGCATCCTCGAAGCGATGAAGGCGTTGGTCATCAACATCGATTTCCTGGGTGGTCCGGTCGGGCTGGAGATGCACTTTTCGGAGTACAAGAAATACGGTGGGCCCATGCAGGCGCTGTGGATCACCTACTGGAGCATGGTCTTCATCACGATCGTCACGATTGTGGTGGCCTATTTCATCAAGAAATCGAAATTCGGTTTGGGGTTGATGG
>DUEF01000041.1 GCA_011176555.1 Caldilineae bacterium | reverse complement strand
CGACTTCGCCAGCCAAAAGCGTGTCTACCACCTGCGCCGCCAGTCGTTCTTCATCCGCCACGAATTCATAAGGGATGCCCTCGCGCTTGAGGAAGGTCTCGATCTGTTCGTGGCTGAAGGATTCGCCCCAATAAGCGTGCTCCATGACAAAACTGCGGGGCTGATTCAGCAGAACGTGATAGGCGTAAAGCGCCGCGCCCAGCGCGCCGCCGCTATCGCCAGCGGCCGGTTGAATGAAAACATTCTCGAAAGGCCCCTCGCGTTGGATGCGGCCATTGGCGACCGAGTTGAGGGCGACGCCGCCCGCCATGCACAAATTCTTGCTGCCCGTCGTCTGGTGGGCGTGGTTGACGAGTTTGAGGATGGTCTCTTCGGTCAGACGCTGGATGCTGGCGGCGATGTCGGCGTAATGCTGATTCGTGGCGGCCTTGGCATCATCCCAGCCGGGGTAATCGCGCTGAGGATGGGTGGTGTAAGTATAAAATTCGGATTCAGCCATCCTGGGCGGGCCAAAGAGATCGATGAATTTGTCGCTAAAGGTGCGGGTGGCGGACTGGTGGAAATCGAAGTAATCCATGTCCAACCAAAACGAACCATCCTCCTGCACCCGCACGACTTTCTCCACCCGATCGAGGTAGCTCGGCTCCCCGTAAGGCGACATGCCCATCACCTTGTATTCACCGTTGTTCACGCGGAAGCCCAAATACGCGGTGAAAGCCGAGTAGAGCAGGCCGAGCGAGTGGGGAAAACGCAGCTCTTGCGTCAGATCGATGCGATTCTGTCCCTGCCCCGACCAGTCTGCTGTTCCCCGCCCGACCGTTGTCGTCGTCCACTCGCCGACGCCATCGATGGTGATGATGGCCGCGTCTTCGTACGGAGAGGCGAAAAAAGCGCTGGCGGCATGAGAAAGATGATGTTCGACGAACAGAAAACGGTCGGCGGCCACCGCTGGCAATTGCTCTTGCAGCAAGGCCTTGATCCACAGCTTCTCATTCATCCAGGTAATCAGCCCCTCGCGGAAGACCAACCAGGATTTGGGGAACGTGGCGAGGTTGCTGCGCAGGATGCGGTCGAATTTGAGCAGCGGTTTTTCGTAAAAGACCACGTAATCGAGATCGCCGGCCTCGATGCCGGCCGCGCGCAGGCAGTAGGCGATGGCATGGTGCGGAAAGCCGGAATCGTGTTTCTTGCGGCTAAAGCGCTCTTCATCCGAAGCCGCGATGAGTTGGCCGTCCTTGAGCAGGGCGGCCGCGGAATCATGGTAAAAACAAGATACGCCGAGAATGTACATAGATTGAGGGAGCCAGGTTGGTGGTGCTCAGCCCTGTCGGCGGGCCGTCTCCAGGTCGGTGGCGGTCGGCGGCCTGTTTAGCCAGACACTGCCTGATGGTTGCTTTTTCACGTGAAGTACATCTGCAACAGCGTGATAGAGCAGACCAAAAGGCGCCAGCAGGGTGAAATAGACCAGTGTAATCAGCGCCCTGGCGTTAAAACTGCCGATATGTCGGGCTATGCGCAGCCATTCAGACCATAAATTGCGAAGCAAGGTGTTCTCCTTTTCCGGTTTTCTTAAAGAGTTTCAAGCTATGAGATGATACGGTAGGCCGTGCGCTTTGTCAAAGCGAATTGGTCCGGTCTGACATCGCAGCGAACACACAAAACGCTAATGAAACACATATGCAATGCTAACACTTGCCAGTTACACTGGTGGGCAGCGGACTGCTTGATCGCCAGTGTCGACAGTCCCCCAAATTCGATCCGGCTTTTGACCGATTCGCCAGGATCAACTATGATACGAGGCTGACTGCTATCATCATCAGTAGGAGCTTGCAGCGCCAATGCCCATTTACGAATACATCTGCGATACCTGTCATAATGAATTTGAAGTCCGCCGTTCGTTTAGCGACGAGGGCGTGCCCCCCTGCCCATCGTGCAATGGCACAGGTAAAGTGCATCGCGTTTTTTCACCACCTGCAATCGTGTTCAAGGGCAAGGGTTTCTACGTGACCGATTCACGCGGCAAGAACAGCACCAGCGCCTCAAGCGGCAAACGAGAATCCAAGGCGAAAGAGAAAGGGAAAGAGAAGACGCCCTCCCAGAAAGAGCCAACCAGCAAAAGCGCCGAAAAGACGAAGGCCTGAACAAAAACGGCCGTGATCTACATCGCCGGTGAAGTCAGGGCAAGGGTCCGGACGGCAGCGGACGAAAGTGGTAGTAAGTCTGGATGGGTTGGGCGCTTCCCGCGGAGGCGGGACGACGCCAGAGTGAAACCACGGCGAAGCCGCGGGAAAAGGCGTCCATACAGATTTGACGGAAGTACGCGCGCCAAGCGCGAGCGAGACCCATGTCCTCTTGTTTGATTTGCTGAAAGTCAGCCGGGATTTCGATCAGAGTTTCGGGTAGAGAGACGGTCGGGACGACGTCGGGTGGACGCGGGGAAGCCTCGCACCAATCTGCAGGCCAGGTCGTCGCCCGAAAAAGCGCTGGCGCTGATCTGGTCAACGCCCCATTCAGACGGGCATTCACCCGATTGCTGTTTAGCCACTGCTCCACCCGGAAACGATCGCTTTCCAGTCCTGCGTTGAGACCACCGCCCAAGATCCCATAATGATTGACCAAGTAAGTGCGGGCGATCGCACCCAACCGGTTGAGATTGAAATGCGCGTTGCGGGCTTCTAGGGGATCGTAAGTCCAAACGATGAGTTGCGTCCCTTGCTGAGCGAGGCGCTGCGCCTGTTCTCGCTTGAGCGCGTAGCCGATCCCCAAACCGCGATAATCCGGCAGAACCGCGGCCATGTGGCTGTGATGGTAAGGCGTCCCGGCGCTGTCCAGCCCCGCAAATCCGAACACGAATCCGACCATTTCGTCCTGAACCCAGGCCCCAAGCACGAGTCCGCCCGTATGAGCGGCGGTGATGAGCACATGCAAGGGGACGACATCGATATCGTCGAACCGCCAGGTTTCCTTTTGAATGGCCAGGCAACGCCGAAAGTCGTCGATACGTTCGACGGCGTCGATGCGTAATTCCTTCATGGCCGTGCAAGAAAATCGAGGACGGCGTCAACGAACGCCTCCGGTTGATCATACGGCAGGGCGTGCCCGGCATCGGCGATGACGCGCATCTGGGCGCTGGGCAAACGCGCCATCATGTCGGTTGCGCAACGCAGCGGCACGGTCTTGTCGCGGTCGCCAACCAACACCAGTGTCGGCGCCTGGATACGGTGAAGTTGATCGAGTAAGTTAAAACGCATGAGCGCTATCATCGTGCGCCGTATTGCCCCTAAATCGTTGTGGCGCATACGTTCGTAAGTAATGCGTTGGTATTCGGGATCGTCGAACAGGCTGGTCGCCACGTACCGAGCCAATTGATCCATGTCATGCAGCGCGGCGTAGATGCGCGTCAGGCGCTGGCGCAAACTGCGTATACCTGTGCTCTGTAACCGCGCGAACGTGTTGACCAACACCAATCTCTGCACCCGAGCAGGGTAATCGACGGCAAATTGCATGGCGACGCACCCGCCCAGCGACAACCCCAAAAAATGCGCTCGATCGATCTCAAAAGCATCCAGCACGACGGCCACATCCGCAGCCATGCGGGAAATGGCATACCCCCCCTCCGTCGCCAGGCTGCTTTGCCCATGCCCCCGCATATCCAGCAGAAGCAAGCGGTAGTCTGTGGCCAGCGAGGGCGCGATGGGAAGCCAATCGGCGCTGCTGGAACTCAAGCCATGAAGCAGCGCTAATGGTGGCCCCTCCCCCAGCGTGCGGGCATGGATGCGAGCGCCCGGGGTTTGGATATGGCGGGAAGGGAGATCTGGAATCGAGAACTGTGGAATCACAATCAATCAAGCTCGCGCGAGTTCGACGACAAGGATATCGAGCGCCAGATTCGCCTCCATCCGGCCGGTTTTAATGGCGACATCCGTATCCAACAAACGATCGTAGATGCTGTTGAGTTGCTGTGGCGAATATTGCCGGGCCTGCGCCATCGCCTTTTTGGTGGGAAAGGGATGAAGTCTGATTTTTTTGGCAATCGCATCTCGATCAAGGCCATGCTGCATCAGCTCCTTGACCTGCAATAAAATACGGTACTGGCGTACAATCATCGTCAGCAGATATAGCGGATGCGCCCCCTCGTTTCTCAACTGAGCCAGGAGGCGAAAGGCCTGCGCCGTGCGTCTATGCCCCAGAGCGTCGACCATGTCGAAGATGCTAGCGTCTTGAGCGTAGGGAACCAGAAGCCTCACGTCCGCAGGGCGAACCGGACGGTCACCGACATAAACGGCCAGCTTTTCCAGTTCACTGTCGATCAACCGCAAATCGGAGCCGATGAAACTGGCCAGATCGTCGGCAACTCCGCCAGCGAGCTTGACGCCCCGTTTTTGCGCCCGTTTTTCTACCCACCGGGCCAACTCGCGCCCTTTGGGCGTTGGTGCGGAAAATACGGTGATCTCGCTGCGTTCGCCCAATTTGGCCACCGCCTTGAGGACGGGGTGGCTTTTCGGCAGTTTTTTATCTTCAGAAAACACCAGTTGGGTGCTTTCCGGCACGGTGGGGAGATAATCCACCAACCAGGTGATGTAATCCGCAGATGCACCCGCTTTCGCCCCGCCTTTTGATTTGCTCCCGGCCAGTCGCGTAAGCAAGTTGGAGACGATCACCAGGCGATAGTCTCCCAAAAAAGGGGGGACATCGCAGTGGTGCTGCAATTCCTGCCGGGTGGTGCTGCGCCCATCTAACTCGGTGGTGCTGATGTCGGCGAACTCGCCCAGCTCCGTCCGCAGCGCGGCGATCCGCTCAGATTTTGCGAACTCCTCATCCCCATGAAAAACGTAGATCATGATGCACTGGCTTGAGACTCGTGCTGCAAACGCACCTGGTGTAAAACCCGCCGGCCAATCTCGCGTCTCTGAATGTCAAGGATCTCGACCGGGCCCAAATCCGCACACGTTGTCACTTTCTCCTGCAAGTTGTTCCCCACAAACTGGGCGGCAAAGACGCCAACCAGCGCCCCGAACAGGCCGGCGGGGATGCGGTCCGCCAGGCTTCGCCTGGGGCCAGCGCTGGCCAGTAGCGTGGCTCCGGCTGCGAGCACGGCGGTTGTCACCAGGTTCGTGCCGCAGTTGGGATGAATGGCGAGTTGGCTTTCGCCAGAGCGAATGCGCTGGATGGCTTCCACCACCGCGGCGCGAATCGTGTCGGTGGAGAGGTCGCCGTAGATGACAAAACCGCGRCTATCGGAACGCCCAGCCATATTGGTTTGTGGACGCATGCGGCTAAGGATGTGAATGGTGGCGTGCTCRATGGCGTGATTCCGCCGAATCGAGCCGATTGKACCGTAATCGAGAATTCCCATGGGCAAGCATAAAGGGTNGGGKCCAAAAAGGGCGGACGGTGAAAAGAGAGAGGTCGAGACAAGTCGAACGCTCGGCGCCCCTATTGTACCACAAARTTCTCCGCCCTCTTGCAACTTCACAACGCCTGCGCATGACATTGTCGGTGGATGRCAGCAATGCGATGACCGACATCAACCAGTTTTYCGCGCCACAAGGCTCGATAGGACAAATCGGAAACGAACGCGCCAGGGAGATTTGATCAAGGTCCAACGGTTGATGCGTCGATCATGGTGCAGGATGAAAGTGCGGCGGCGGGAGTGAATGCGATACAGGCGTTGGTCGCGCTGACGCTCAGGCGGCTGTCGCCAGATGCGATCGACGAGATCGACGCGAAACTCGAGTCCGCGCCAACGAAAGCTAACCGGAACATTGGCGGAGCCGATCCGCACCGCCACGGGTTCACAAGGTTTTGGAGTCATGGCGTTTCTCTCTTCTCAGTACGCGGCCCATTCGCTGTCTTGCAGATCCACTGATTCTGTCGCTTCATAACCCATCATCCGAAATTTGCGCGGCGGCTGAGCCGGAGGCGCGGGAATAAGGGCCTGCGAAGGATCGGGCAGGGCCGCTTGCTGCGGTTGTTGCATCATCTGTGCAGGAAATCCGCTGCTGACGACGATGACGGGCGGTTGGGGTTGCTGCACCGGCCTGGGTTCAGGTTCCGTCTGGCCGCGGCGCAGGAGGATGGCGACCATGACGAGCGTGGGAATCAGGGCCGCCAATCCCAGAACCACGCCGACGATAATCGCCAGCGCATCGGAGCTCAGACGATAAGCAACAGCGCCGACGAGTGTGGCGACCGCCACGGCGATGATGATGGTGAGAATAGTTTTCATGGGGGCTCTCCTGGATTCTGAATCTGTTTTACTGTGGGCGTCCATAAGCGAGCATGTCTCCGGTGGGGCGAGTATGAAGGCTTGATCTTGGTGGGGGGGGCGTCTGCAAGCGCCTGATGATGTTGCGCGCTTCCTTCTCAGTGGCGTAAGCGGCTTGAAAACGAATGGTTTCGCCGCGTGAGATCAGCAAAAAGTCGCCGCGACCTTTTAAGCGTTCGGCTCCGCTGCGGGCGATGCCGGTGGCGACTTTCGCATCTTCCGGTGAGCCGACAGCGCCAACCAGGCGTACAGGCAGATTCGCCTTCACGAGTCCGCCAACGACAGTGGCCGCTGGTCGTTGCGTGGCGACGATCACGTGAACGCCAGCCTCTCGCCCGCGCTGGGTCAAACGCGCCAAGGCATCCTCGACTTTTTTACCGCCGACCATGCGCAGGTCGGCCAGTTCATCGATCACAATCACGATAGCGGGAACATTACGGTTTTCCCGATCACGACGTTCCATCTCCGCCACCAGGTCCCAAAGCAGGCCGGCAGCCGCATCGCCGTTGGTGACGATCGGTCGCACGAGGTGAGGCGCGCCTGCGAACATGGCGAATCCCCGCCCCTTAGGATCGATCAAGGCCAATTGCAGAAAACGTTGGGGGTTTCCGTCGATCAGGCTGAGGATGATACTGCGCAGCAATGCCGTTTTACCAGACCCTGTGGTCCCGGCCACCAACACATGAGCGACATCGGGGCTGGGCAGACGCAGCAGCAACGGTGCGCCATCGCTCTCCACACCGAGAATGGCAGTCAGCTTGGGCAAAGTGGGCAGACTATCGCGCAACGTTGTCAGGTGCACCACCTGAGGACGATTGAGCGGCACTTCGACCCGGATCACGCCGCCCTGTCGGTAGATGCGGATGTCGGACACACCCAGCGAATAGGCGATTTCGTCGCGCAGGGATAGCACCTTTTGGATACGCGTGCCCAGCGCCGCTGTGAGATCATAACGAATGAAGCGCGGCGTGACGGTGCCTCCCCACACCCGCCCCTGAATCTTGTGCGAGGCGAGAATGGTTTCAATGGCGTTGGCCTGTCTGTCGAGTCTTCTTCTGCGATAGGACATGGTTCGTTTCACAATGTGGCGGCCAGCGGATAGAATTGAGGAATCGATTCTACGTTTGGTGACCACCAGGGGAACATTTGTTCTAAAACTCATTCTATCAAAGGAATAGAGTTGTGTCAAGACCCAATTCGAAACGGAGCTGGGTCTTTTCAGGTCCCGCATTTCCAGAGAGTGAGCGCGAGGAGTTGGATGGATTATCGTAGGCGAGCGCGATGGCACATGAAAACGTTGGGGGATATTCCGCCGTTCCACCAGCCGTTAGTCCTGTCTACATCACCCCTGTAATCCGAACTAATCAATCGCCCAGCCCCGTGCTGGCTTCCAAACTGTGATTCTCAATGCGACCATGGCCTTTGACCATGAAGACAAAGCATTGGTATTCCGATGTCTTCCCGGTTTTCGTTCAGACAGAACCGTCAGAAAGATAATCGATGGCCTCTTTCATGTCATTATTGCCCATCAACCTGTGATGCTGGCCGTCGTCCCCGCCAGGTGCGGCCAATCAGCGCCAATGGCGCGGCCAGCACCGTGGTCGCCAGAAAGGCTAGCAGGAAAATAGTCGCCGCTCCCACGGCCTGCGCCTGCAACTGGCCTGGCGCATCGCTGAAAACGCCAACCGCCAGAACGCCCCACAAAGCGGGGACGCCGAACGTCGCCAGAACGCCGCCAGGGTCATGAAAACGCCTGAGATGGTTCAGGAGGTGTGCGACCAACGCCATCGCCAACCCCGCCACTGCGCCGATGATCAGCGCCTGGGATGGCTCCACCAACGCCACGGATGCAAGGCCCGCAACCCAACCCGCGGCTACGCCGCGTGCGCCCTGCACCGGATCGGGATGCCGGGAGACGAGCCAGGTGTAGAGCAGGGCCGCAAGACCGCCCGCAGCCGCCGCTAAAAGCGCCAACACGATCAGCGTGACCGCGCTCGTCTGCGTCCAATCGGTCAGGGGCCAGGCCAGCAGCCAGCCGGTCGAGCCGACGACCAAAAGTCCGACCCCCAACGCGGCCAGCAACGGCAACGCCGACGACGCCCCGCTCTGGCTCGCAGCTTTCGGACGACGGGGGCGAAACGCCAGTGTGCAGGCCAGAGCTGCGCCGCCGCCGAGCAGGAACAGCGAACTCATGCCGAAATCGATATAGCCTGCGCCCGCGCCGATGTTGACATCCAACCGCGACAACCAGCCCCCGCCCTGGATCCAATTCCCCACCAGCGGATAGCCCACCGCCGCGGTCAACAGCCCGAACAGCGCCACCACGAGAGCCGGGACGCGTCCTCGCAGCGCCGCCATGACGAGCAGCGTCGCGGTCGTCGCCGCGGGCAGGGCGCTGAGGAACAACAGGTAGACCACGGGCGTCTGCACGCCGGCCAGCCCAAAACCGGCCACGCCCGCCATGCCCCAGGTGTCTCCCCAACCCTCGCTCAGCGCCGACCACTCCCACACCAGCGGATCCAACTCAGGATGTTCGTAAAGCAGGCCGATGCCGCCGTAGTGCAAGCCGAATCCGACCACTGCGTAAGCGATGACTGCCAGGCCAAAGGCCGCCACCGGGGCCAGCGCCATCTGCCGGGCCTCGCCAGGGCGCAGATCACCGGCGACGATCAGCGCCGCGCTCCAGGGAATGAGGAATGCGAGGCCATTTGCCAGTAGCAGCCACGTGGGGATGAGTTCGGTTTCAGCCATGCAGATTATCGCCTATAATTGAGGTCCGTGAATAAAATCATCGCGTGATCATACCAAACGCCCGAAACCGAAGCAAAAGCCCCCGCACTTCTCATCGACGCCATGCTAGGCAACCTCAGCCGTCGCCTGCGCTGGCTGGGCTACGATGCCGAATATCGCAATGATTTGCCTGACGAGGAGATGATGCGCATTGCCAGGGAAGAGAGCCGGTTGCTGGTTACACGAGACCGGGCACTGGCAGGACGGCGGGGCGTGCACGCCCTGTTCATCGCCGCCACCGATCTCGACGCCCAGGTCCAGGCTGTCGTCGCGGCACTCGGCCCCTCCCATGGCTCCACCCGCTGCACCGTCTGCAACGGCGAGTTAGAACCACTCTCGCCTGAGCAGGCCGCGCCCCTCGTCCCGCCATACGTCGCCCGCACCCAGACCGATTTCGTGCGGTGCAGACGCTGCCTGCGCGTCTACTGGCCAGGAACGCATTGGTCGGGATTGCAGGTGTGGGGTGAGCGAGCAGACGCCCGTCATGTCGACGACCAACGGGAGGAGACATCCCCTGGATGACGAGCAGAGACGATCATCCAGGGGATGTCTCGCTTCGCTTCGACATGACGCGGGGGTGTGGTTCATCGATATCCAAAAACACCTC
>DUEF01000040.1 GCA_011176555.1 Caldilineae bacterium | reverse complement strand
ATCTGCGAGATAGTCAAGCAGATAGGATTCAGGATCGAGGACGTTTTGCGGGCTCGCGCCCAGGGCGGCGGCGATGACATCCGCCAAAAGGTCGGATGAGGGAAGCCCGGCCAGGGATACGAAAAAGATGCCATCCAGGAACAGGGTGAGGGGCTGTTGGGCCAGCCGCCGGGCGGATTCGACGGCGAGGGTGGTTTTGCCCATGCCCCCGCTTCCCAAAATGGTCAAAAGCGCGCGACGCTGTGAGCGAAATCCGGCGGCGATCTGCGATAATTCCCGTTGGCGTCCGACAAAGGGGGTGGCGAGCTGGGGCAGGTGCAAGGGTGGGGTGGGCGAGCGGGTTTGGAAGCGCTCGAAAAGATCGGTCGTGCGGCGTTCCGGCTCGACGCCCAGTTCTTCCTCCAGCAGGTTCCGGCATCGTTGGTACTGTTGCAGGGCGGCGTTCCGCTTGCCCCCGCGCATGTGCAGCCACATGAGCTGGCGGTGCGCCGCCTCGTCCAGCGGATCCAGGGTTACCCACTTCTGGGCATACGCCAGCGCCTGCGGATAGTTTCCTTCTTGGAGATGATACTCAACGACGATGCCCAGGGCCTGCACGGCCAGATGACGCAGGCGCTCCCGTTGCATCATCGTCCACTCCTCGAACCCCTGGCTCTCGCTGAGATAGAATCCGGCCAGGAAGTCGCCTTTGTACCAGGCAAGGGCCTGTTCGAGGGCCGGGATTTCGGGTTGGGGGCGGGTCAATTGGTCTTGCAAAATCGCCTCGATGGCAAAGGCGTCGACCCAGCACCCCGCCTCCTGGTGGTTGATCCCAACCGTTTGTCTGGTCACCACCAGATAATCGCCCAGCCGTTTGCGCAAACGCGAGAGGTTGGCGCGCAGGTTGGCGGACGCTTGCGTCTGAGTGCGTTCGTCCCAGAAGAAATCGGCCAGGGTCTCGCGAGGGATGGGCCGCTCGTGCGCCAGCAGGTAGATCAACATCGCCGTCACCGTGCGCGACTCCAGATTCGCCAGGGTCTCCCCCTCCAATTCAATGGTCAGGGAGCCCATGAGGAAGAGTCTCAGGGCCGGATCGGCTTCGGATCGGGATTGATCTATAGTGGTCATTGTGAAAACTCCCCACACTCATACAAATGCAGGTTGACCGATTATACTGGATTCAATGGCCTGCGGCAACACTCCCACCGAGGTTAAAACTTGATGAAACATTGGATATTGATAGGAATCTTTACTCTGCTGGCTGTTTTGGTTGCGCAGGTAATCGGCCCGGCGCAAATCGCCCTGGCCCAAACCGGCGGTCCCCAGCTCATTCTCACCGTCAATTCCCTGCTGGATGATTCCGAGCCGGCAGGCGACGCGGGCGACGGCGTATGCGATGTGTTTCCGCTCTTTACGGGCGACAACTGCACCCTGCGCGCGGCCATCGATGAGCTAAATGCGTACGGGGCCAGCACTGGCGCGGCCCACCGCATCGAGTTCGATTTCTCCGGCGCTACGCCCTACGTCATCGCTCCCAGCACAGCCTTACCTGGAATCACAGTTCCCGTGGTTATCGACGGGACGACGGTGGCGGGCGCGGCCTGCCCCACGGGCGTGAACGACGCGGCCACCCTCACCATGGTGCTGGATGGCGTCTATGTGGGTACTGCGGCCAATGGACTTACCTTTGAAACAGGTAGCGGCGGCAGCACGGTGCGGGGCATGGTCATCGGTAATTTTGATGATGCTGGCATTGGTTTAGCGATAGGAGTGAATGCAGTCACTATCCAATGTAATTTTCTGGGCGTCGACTGGATGGGTTCGGGGGCCATGCCCAATGGGTATGGCATTTCGGTTAGCAGCGGTGATGCGGGCACTGTGGGGGGAACAGCATATGCGGGCCGAAATGTTATCTCCGGAAATACGACGTTTGGTGTGTACCTTGCTGGTTCAAATCCTGATAATTGGGTGGTGAAAGGGAATTTCATCGGCACCGACGCCACAGGTCTGAGCGCTATCCCCAACGGGACCGGGCTGTACATTTCTGGAAATAATGCTCAAGTCGGCGGCCCCACCGCCCAGGAACGCAATGTGGTCTCTGGCAATAATGGTTCTGGCATTTCTATCAGTGCATGGAGCAGTAGCGGAACCGTTGTGAATAATTACATCGGCGTCGATGCTCTGGGGACAGGGCCTTTGGGCAATGGCAATGACGGCATATTGCTATCCGCAAGTAACACTGGCTCCTCGGCGATCGATAACACCATTGGCGTCGCTGGTCAGGAAAATATCATCGCATACAACGGCGGTTCGGGCATTCTGTCCGTTCCCAGTAGTGATAATGCCTTTTTCCCCTTGAATAACGTCTTCCGGAATAACTCGATCTTTGACAATGGCGAACTGGGCATCGACCTGAGCCTGACCTCAGGCGGTGATGGCGTAACGCCCAACGACGGCGCGCCCGACAGCGACAGCGGCCCCAATGGCCTCATCAGTTTCCCTGTGCTCAGCGACGTCAAGACCGACGGTGTGGACGTGTTCTTCACCCTGGATTACGCGGGGAAAACGGGCTTCCATGAGTATGACCTCTATCTCAACGACAGTTGCGACAACTCCGGTTATGGCGAGGGCCAGGACCTGGTTTACAGCAGCAGTTTCCTCACCGACGGCAGCGGCCTGGCCAACGTGAGCAACTCCTTCCCGCAGACGGGCGCGGCCGGGAAATTTCTGGTGGCGACGGCCAGCGATGGCGTCGATGGCACGTCGGAGTTTTCGGCCTGCGCACAGGTAGCCGATCTCACCACATACGAGGTCAACGACAAGGGCGACGACCCCGATTTCGACACGGCTGACGGACGCTGTGACACCGACGGGAATGCGGGCAATGGCGACAATTGCACCCTGCGCGCGGCCATCGAGCAGGCCAACGCTTCGGGAGCGCCCGGCCCCATCGCCATCAATTTCAACATCCCCGATCCAGACAACAACGGCGAGGTGATCCTCAACTCGGGTGTATCGCCCTGGCCCGCCATCACCCAGCCCGTCATCCTGGACGCCACCACCCAGCCGGGCGCGTCCTGCCCCACCGCTTCCTCTCCCACCAGCATCTTCATCACCCTGGACGGCTCACAATTGGCCTCGGGGGACGGCCTGCTGACTCTGAGCGGAGATGGCAGCACGGTCAAGGGTTTTGCCATCGTCAATTTCTTCAACGACGGCATCCAGATCGACGGGAACAACAACACGGTGCAGTGTAACTTCATCGGCGTGGCTCGGGACGGCATCTCGGCCGCAGGCAATCTGGGTGAGGGTGTGGACATCACGGGCGATGGCAACACCATCGGTGGGGATGAGAACACCCGCCGCAACGTCATCTCCGCCAATCTGGACCACGGCGTGCGTCTCAGCGCGGCCGCGCAAAACAACAGCATCGTGGGCAACACCATCGGTCTGGGCGACGACGGCCAGACGGCCCTGGGCAACAGTGTTTATGGCATCCGCTTCTGGAATGCGGACAATAACACGATTTCGTCCAACGTCATCGGCGCCAACGGCAGCGCCGGCATCGCCTTTGCCAACGGCAGCGATGGCAACGAGATCACGGGGAACCACATCGGCCTGGATCGGAATGGCCAGCAGGATCGGGGCAACCAGGATGACGGCATTGTGCTCGACGGCTCGCATAACAACACCATCGGCGGTTCGAGCGCGGGCCTGGGAAACACGATTTCGGGCAACGGCCTGAACGGCATCCGGCTCATCGCCAGCAACAACACGACCATCCGCAACAACCTCATCGGCCGCAGCGCCGACGGCTCCACCATCATCTCCAACGACGCCGATGGCATCACGGTCAACAATTCCGACAACAGCGACATCGTGAAGAACATGATCAAGAGCAATGCCGCCAATGGCATCGCCGTGCGCAGCCAATCCCAGCAGAATCGCATCAGCCAGAACAGCATGGCCAACAACAGCGGGTTGGGCATCGACCTGAACGAGGACGGCATCACCGCCAACGATGCGCCTCCCGACAGCGACACCGGCGGCAACGACCTGCAGAATTATCCGGTGTTGCAGGTGGCGGCCATGGATCTGGTAGTAGTGGGGCGGCTGGAAAGCGCGTTCTCCGCCAGCTACACGCTGGAATTCTTCCGCGCGGCCAGTTGTCAGGGCACGGGCGAGACCGAGGGCGAAGAGTACCTGGGGAGTTACGTCACCGCCACCGATGGCAGCGGCGTCATCGATTTCGTGGCGGCCCTGGGCGCAGATGTGAACGTGGGCGATTTCATCGTGGCCACGGCCACGGACACCGCGGGCAACACCTCCGAATTCTCGGCCTGCATCCAGGTTTCCGACGCGCTCATCATCAATGACAGCGGCGATGGCGCAGATCTCGCTGCTGGCGACGGCAATTGCGACAGCGACGCCGGGCTGGCGGGCCCGCAGTGCACCCTGCGCGCGGCCATCGAGGAAGTGAACGCGCTGGCCGCTCCCAGCAAGGACGTATTCTTCGCCATCGAAGGGGCCGGACCGCATGCGATCACCCCGGCAACCTTCCTGCCCGGCATCCGTGAAACCGTCGTCCTGGACGCCATCACCTATCAAGCGGGCGCTTCCTGCCCCAACGGCCTCAAGATCGAGATCGACGGCAGCGCCATCGCCGCCACGACCATCGACGGCCTGAACATGACGGGGAACAGCGGCGGCAGCATCGTACAGGGCCTGGCCATCGGCAACTTCCCCCAGTCGGGCCTGAAGCTGCGCCTGCCCGACACCACGGCCCGCTGCAACTACCTGGGCTTGCGTGCAGACGGCGTCACGCCCATGCCCAACCAGGTGGCGGGGATGACCGTCCTGGCAAATGACGTCACCGTCGGCGGCGCTACAGGCGCGGATCGCAACGTCATCTCCGGCAACACCGCCCACGGCATCCTGGTGGATGGGGCCAACGCGGTGCGCGCGAATACGCTCATCCGCAACAACTACATCGGCGTGGATACGTCGGGCCTGGCTGCATTGGCCAACGGCGGCGACGGCATCCGCATCGACAATGGCGACAATGCCGACATCAAGCAGAACGTCATCTCCGGCAACGCAGGCGATGGCATCGGCTTTGTGAACACCAACGGCGGCACCGTGACCATGAACGCCATCGGACTGAACAAAGACAAACTGGGCAGCATCCCCAACGCTCAGGGCGTCAGCATCAGCAATTCCTCGGGCCTGGAGATCGGTGGGGACGTGAATTTGCAGTTGCACAACTGGATCAGCGGCAATGATTTCAGCGGCGTACGGATAAACAGCGGCGGCAATGCCACCAATTACGTGATGGGAAACATCATCGGTCAGGATTACAACGGCGCTCCCGCAGGCAATGGCGGCCACGGCGTCTTCATCAACGGCGGTGAGAATATCCTGGTGGGCGGCTCCAGCCCCGATTTCGGGAACGTCATCGCCGACAATGGAGGCTCTGGTATCTATGTGCTGGGAACCGACACCCAGTTCATCAGCCTGCGGAACAACAACATCTTCGACAATGGCGATCTGGGCATCGATCTCAACGGCGACGGCGTCAGCGCCAATGATCCTGGCGACGGCGACGGCGGCGCCAATTACACCCAGAACTTCCCCGATCTTTTCAATGCTGCACCATCAGGCGGAACGACGGAAGTGATCGGCAAGTTGGATTCGTGGCCCGTGGGCGCCTACACCATCGATTTCTACCGCAACACCGGCGTCGATGGCAGCGGCTATGGCGAAGGCGAGACGCCAGTGGCGTCGATGACCCTGTCCAATGGCGATTCCCAGACCTTCCTCTTCACCCTGCCCAGCGCTGTGCCCGCGGGCGAGTACATCACGGCCATAGCCACGGAAACCTCGAACAGCACTTCCTCCGAGTTTTCCGCCTACATCCAGGTGACCAACTGCACCCCGCCCGCGGCCTTCGATCCCGCCATCGCCATTGCGGGCAGTGACGTGCAACTCACCTGGTCTTCTCCCGACTCCGTGGATTTCTACGTGTTCCGCAGCGTGAACGATCCCTACTTTACCGCCATTGAARCCTACGACGAAACCCAGGCCAGCGTCTGGACCGATCCCGACGCCAACGAGCTGGGCGATGCGGCCAACAACTTCTACTACACCGTACGCGGGGCCGACGGCTGCGCCTCAACGCCCGGCCAGACCGTGGGCGAGTTCGACTTCGCCCTGACGCCGGGGAATTAGCAGGGACGATGGACGGTGGTTGAGTCATGCCGCCGCCGTCTATCATCCATCCCCATGCAGCGACCGACGGCCCTCGCAGCGACCAACTTCGGACTTATTCTCGACTCAGTAGGAGGAAGCAATGGCCGGGAAACAAAAACGATACCAGGCGTATCTCCTGCGCGTGTGGCGTGATGAAGATGACAGTAGCTGGCGCGCTGTGTTAGAGGATGTGCACACCAACAAAAAACAGGGGTTCCGCGATATCGCTGAGCTTGTGCAGCATTTCGAGCAAACGTTTGGCGGCGCCTAAAAGCAAGGGGATGCCTGATACACTTTGGCGACTGTTTTTCAGGTCAATGGTAGGGCGAAGAAAAAAGTCGCTCCTTTCCCTGGCTCGCTGCTGAGCCACACCTCGCCGTTGTGCGCCTCGATGATGGCCTTGACCAGGAAAAGCCCCAGTCCCACACCCTGTGTGCTCCGGCGTAGGCTTGAATCGACGCGGAAGAAGCGGTCGAATACCGACGATTGCTCATCTTTGGGAATGCCGATGCCCTCGTCCGCCACATAAGTGACGACCCGACCGTCCTCTTGCCATCCGCCCACCCGGATCACCCCGCCCTCTGGCGAGTATTTGATGGCGTTGTTGATTAAATTATCGATCACCTGACGCAGGCGACGAGAATCCGCTTGTACGGTGGGCAGGTCCTCGGCGAAATCGAGCTCGAAGTGGTGGTTGTCCGTCTGGGTGCGGAGGCGTTCGAGGGCTGTACGGGCGATATGTTCCAACGAGACATCCTCGATATCGAGCTTCAGCGCCCCGGCCTGAATGCGCGAGGCGTCCAGTAAGTTGTTGATGAGGTCATTCAGGCGATCGCTCTCCTCCTCGATCACCTGTCCGATTTCACGGATCATGTCATGATCCCAGTTGGCGTCCTCGCGGGCGAGTGTGCTGGCATAGCCTTTGATCAGACTTACCGGGGTCTTCAACTCATGGGAGATGACGGAGATGAAGGTCGATTTCAGTTCCTCCGCCTCGCGGTAGCGGGTGATATCGGTGAGTGTGGCGATGACATTGATGAGATTGCCATTGCGGTCGAATAGAGGAAAATAGGTTATGCCAACCGTGGTGCGTTTGTAACCGGGGCGGATGATGTCGCCCTCGCCATGCCAGACGCTTGTTGGGGGTGGAGGACGTCTGCCCTCCTGGCAAAGATGGTCTCCGCTGAGGTTCTCCAGTGCTAGCACCTCGTGACAGGGCTTTTCTTTGGCATCCTCCTCCGTAACGCCAACCAACTCGGAAAACGCGCGATTGATGATGACAACACGCAGGTCGGGATCCAGGATCATGACGCCATTGGGACTGTTGGCGATCACCGCCTCGACCCGCGCCTTTTCTTCGCGTAGTTGCTCCATCTGGCGGGCGTTGCGCACGGCAATGGCGGCCTGGTCCGCAAAATCACGCAGCAATGAGCGGTCACCGGCAGTGAAGGCGATGGATCCTGATCGGAAAAGGAAGATCCCGCCGACGATCTCTTCATCCTCCAGCACAAGAGGCAAGGACACAACCTGTTCCAGGGGGATATGTGTAGCTTCTGCAACGATCTTGAGTTGGCGGCGCAATTCAGCTTCGTTCCAGAAGTCGCGCTCCGCGCGTTTTTGGGCCAGGTAGGGAGCCAGGGCGTGGAAGACGTTCGAAGGAAGCCCGTAGCCCGAGGCCACGCGCAGGGCGCCGTTGGGCGTGAGCAGCGCCACGTAGCCGACCTCGGCCCCGATCATTTCGGCCGCGTAGCCCAGAATGGTGCGCAACAAAGAGGGCAAGTCGAGTCGAGCGGTCAGGGCGCGACTGATTTCCAACAGCGCTTCCAGTTGTCGTTGCCGGTAATTCGAAAATAGGGATAGGCTCATCAGCAGATCGCTCCGAGCGGATGATAGCACGGACGCATGGGGAAGGCAATGGCGCGATCTCACCCGGTGATCACGTTGCTTTTGACGGCAGTGGGCTCACAGGCATGAAAGCTTCGGGGATAGTTTGACAACCGGGTTATGCTCTCCTATACTGAAACCATAGCGATGGACGCTGACCCCGAGCGATCTGTTCATCGTATTCCGCCCACGTAGCTCAGTGGATAGAGCACCTGCCTCCGGAGCAGGGTGTCGCAGGTTCGAATCCTGCCGTGGGTATTTTGCATCCATTGAAAAATGACCAGACGCAAAAAACGGGTAGTCTCCCTCTTGAGCGTTGAGTGTGGATAATGTAAACTAAAGGCAAATACAACCATAGGAGGAAGAACAATGGAAGCATTTGCCCGACCTGGAGAGTTTTGTCCAAATGAAGCCTGCCCAGACTACGGCAAACTTCAGACCGATCAACAACGGAACATTCAAAAGTTTGGCAAGACCCGTAAAGGCGTCCAGCGTTACCGATGCAAGACATGCAGGAAGACCTTTACCGAAACATACGGGACGATCTTCTATGGTAAGCGTACGCCAGAACATGAGATTTTAGAAACGCTGGCCCTACTTGCGGAAGGCAACCGCATCAGCACGCTGTCCCGAGTCAAAGGGCACAAAGAGGATACGATTTTGCGCTGGCTGCGAGAAGCCGCCCAACATGCCGAACAAATAGAAGCCGTGCTAATGGCAGATTTCAAGGTCAAACGCGGCCAATTGGATGCTTTGTGGACATACGTCCGCAACAAGGGTGGGAAAAAAACTACCCCGAAACAGATGGCAGCGGCCAGTTCTGGCGTTCCACGATGATTGACATGGACAGCCGTCTACGAGTCGCACGAGGGATTGCCAAAGATGAAACCCAGGCCAGTACAGAAGTATTCCGCACCTTGAAACAGCGAGGACATCCACACAGCCCCCCGCCCACCATTTCAGATGGTTGGGGCGGGATCGACGAAGCGATGGTTGAAGTGTATGGCTGCGTGCCCGAATATAAAGGACGTGGTCGCCCTCCAACCCGCAAAAAGCCAGGAACCGACTGGATGTATCTGCAAATGGTCAAGCAGCGAAATCAGTATGGCCGTTTTCAGGGAACAAAACTGCGAGTGGTCTTTGGTACGAAATCCGAAGTCCTCGCCTTACTGGGAGCCAGCACTGCTTACATTGAACGCAGCCAGCTCACCAGTCGTTTATTCAATGGTCGCCAAGTGCGTAAAACCCTGGCCTTTTCCAAAGACGTCAGGGCTTATCGAGCTTCAGCGGTCTGGGAAGACTGCTATTACAACTTGATCCGCCCTCATAAAAGCTTGCGCATCCCTGTGCAGGATGATCCGTCACGGAAATGGTCACCCCGCACTCCAGCAATGGCCGCAGGTTTGACCGATCATATCTGGACTGTTAAAGAACTACTGACAACTCTACCCTTGCCAGGCGCTGTCAACACCTGAGAGGGAGACTACCCATTTTTCAATGGATGCAAAATACCCACGGCAGGATTCGAACCTGCGACACCCTGCTCTGGAGTCACAGGAATTTTCTACGGCGCAGAAAATCCGAAAAACATACTATATCTAGTAGGTTGCGATTT
>DUEF01000004.1 GCA_011176555.1 Caldilineae bacterium | reverse complement strand
CGTTGAGATTGCTCAAACTGTTTGGGGAGAGGCTGGGCAGGAATTGCGAGCCGACCCAGAGCCCAAGTAAAAAGCCAGCTACAATGCCGAATATGGCGATGAGCCAGCCGCGATCTTGTTTTCTTTTCATATTGGAGTCGTAAAAGATGCTAACGATTGTTCCCAGACTGCGCTGGGAAAATGACGCCCTCACGGACAGCTAACTCTGATGGGGAAAAACACTGATTTTTCTGCTTTTCTATCTGAGTTTCTCCCTATCTGAGTATTTCTGATTGGCCGTTCATTATCTACAAAGTGTTATCGATGTGTGCGCCATTAGCGCCTGAAGAAGGGCTCTTCGCTCTGGCCCCCTTCATTCATTGCTGCTATAATGCGCGTAGGCCGTTGAAATTGGCCTGGTGCAGTATCCGCTTTGTTCTTACGTGCTGCGCCGAAGCGTTGCCAGAGAACAAAGTTAGAGTGCCGAAGGTGGGACTTGAACCCACATGAGCCTAATGCTCAACGGTGTTTGAGACCGTCGCGTCTGCCAATTCCGCCACTTCGGCTTAACTGTGAGTATAGCGAAGGCGCATGACATCGTCAAGTAACGCAAGGCCCTGTGAAAGCCAGGTGCGGCAAGATCGCCGCCCTTGGACTATGACGCTGCCCGGAGTCAATCCGTACTGATGGACGAATTGGCGTTGGTGTCAGCCGCCAAGACCGGCGATTTGCCAGCATTCAATCAACTGGTGCTGAATTATCAATCGCTGGCCTACAATGTCGCCTACCGCATTGTGGGCGAGCAGGACGCGGCCGCCGACGCCACGCAGGACGCCTTCCTCAAGGCCTACAAAGCGCTGGGTAGTTTTCGGGGCAAATCGTTCAAACCCTGGCTGTTGCGCATCGTCACCAACACCTGTTACGATCAGTTACGGGCCAAAAAACGCAAACCCACCACCAACCTGGATGACGCCCTGGTCAATCCCGAGCATTCCTGGCGCTGGCTGGATCCTGGCGAGAGGCCGGAAGAATACGCCGAGCGAGTGGAATTGGGACGGGTTTTGCAGCAGGCCATCGCCCAGTTGCCGCCAGAGCAACGCGCGGTCGTCGTCTTGTCGGACATTCAGGGCCTCACATACGACGAGACAGCCCAGGCGACGGGCGTCTCGTTGGGCACGGTAAAATCCCGGCTCAGCCGCGCCCGGGCCAAATTGCGCGACTATCTACAAGAACAAGAGGAACTTCTACCGCATCGTTATCGTCTATGATCAAGGATCAAAAATCAAAGATTAAGGATTAAAGGAGCGCCGCGCATCTTAGTTTTTGATCCTTAATCTTTAAATCATCAGCCGACTGCTCCCCACCCCATGACCAAACCCCGCTTCCCTACTCGCTCCACCATCGGCGACGAGTTGCTATCCGCCTATCTCGACGGACAAGTGACCGCGGCCGAGCGTCAGCGCGTCGAACAGGCGTTGGCGGCGGATGCGGGCCTCCGCGAACGCTACGACGCATTGCAGATGACGGTGAATCTGCTGCAGGAGGCGCCGCCATTGCGCGTGCCCCGCGCCTTTGTCCTGTCCGAAGCGCAGGTGTTGGCGGCTGGCGGCAAGGTGCGGGGCGCGCCCCAGCCCGGATTCTTCGATCGTCTGTTCCCGCGCCTAATGCCTCTGGCGGCTGCCGCTTCCGCTATCCTGCTCATCGTTTTGCTGAGCATTGATTTCTTGACGGGACTGGGCGAAGGCGTGGCAGCGCCGCGACTGGTCGCGCAAAAGACGGAATTTGCCGTTGTGCCGGTGCGAGAGGAACACGCGTCCAGGGAAATGCCAGCCGGGGCGCCGGCAGCCGCAGTGATCGAGCTAAGCCCAGAGGTCGGACGCACTGTGGTGGTCGATGAAGAAGTCGCCAGGACTGCGTTGGTGGAGGAACTCGCGAAGCGAGAATCTGAAAAAACATCTCCCCAGGCTGAGACGGTGATACGGGAAAACGCCATGATGCCAATCAGCACGCCCGGCGCCAAAAATACTGCGACCCCTCGTCCGGCAACCGTCATCGCGAAAATGTCACTGGAAGAAGCGTCTCCGGCGGCAACGCCGCCAGCGCCAGTAGCGGAGAAAATGACCGCAGATAAAGCCGAGCCCAGATTGGAATCGGCCGGCGCTTCTGGCGAAATCCACGTCACCGAATCCATTGCACCGACGCCTGTTGTTTCGCAAGCAACGCCCCGGCGAGGGGATGGCAGAGCCTGGTTGCGACTGGCGGAATTCGTCCTGGCGCTGCTGTTCATCATCTTTCTCGCTGGAGCGCTGGTTTTGCGCAGACGTAAACACACAGTCGCCCCTTGATTTGACAGGACGCCCCTAGCTGATTAGAATGGCAAGTCGTCTACAATATGATATTCTCCGGTAGCTCAATTGGCAGAGCATTCGGCTGTTAACCGAAATGTTGTTGGTTCGAGTCCAACCCGGAGAGCCTGAAAAAGCCGTCGCTTAAGGCGGCTTTTCGTTTTTCAGTTTGCGATGCGCTCAAAGCAAGGGTAGAATGGATGTTCACGTCACTTTGTTTCACGTCTAGCGCATCGCCATGCACGATATCCAAGTTAAAGTCCGTCAAGCCCGGGCCGTCGACATCGAGCAGATTATTCATCTGCAAAAACAGGCGCGCCGCAGTTGTGTGCGCTACGGCTATGAGGATCTGGTGCGCATGGTCGAACGAGATTATTGCTTTATCGCCGACTCGGGGCCACTGTTGTGGGGTTTCTTTTGTGCGAGTGTRCATCAACCTGGCATCGCCCAAATTCGTGGTGTGGGTTTGCTCAACGGTTGGCGCGTCGATACCGGCATCACTCGTCTCCTTCCACCCCTGGAGAGCGCGTTGGTGAGGGATGGCATCGGGTATCTTATGCACTTGGCCCTGGAGAATTGGCTGGCCCCTCCTCTTGTGCGGCAACACTTCCTCACGCATGATTACATTGTCAACTATGAGCGGGCGGTTCCGGCTGAAGCGATCGTCCCCCAGCATGATCCTYCGGGCGTGACGTTGAGGTTCTTGGCGTCAGACGAAATCGGCGCACTGACGGCGCTGGATCAGCGCGCTTTCGCCTGGCCCTGGCATTTTTCGAGCGGTGAGTTGGTGCAATTGATGATGTCGGCCGACCGTCTGGTGGTGTTGGAGAACAAGGGGGAGCTGGTCGGTTACGCTTGCACAGATGTTAGGGGGGCGCGCGCCCAAATCATCCGGGTCGCCGTGGAGCCGCAGCGCCAGGGCGAAGGCTTTGGCCGCTACCTGCTGGCCGACGCCCTGGATTTTGCCAGGCACGCGAACGCTGAGATCATATCGCTCAATACCCAGTGGCAAAACAAAGCGTCACAGCGTCTTTACCAGGGGTTTGGCTTTCGCGCGGTCGGGCGACGCATCCCTGTTCTGATCAAGAAGCTGGCGGGGACATGATCCAGGCGATTGTTTTCGACATGGGCGGCGTTTTGGTGCGCGATTATGGGACTCGGGCGCGACTGGCCGAGTTTGACCAGATGTTGGGATGGCGTCCGGGCGAACTCCACCAGCGCCTGTTCAGTGGCCCGGCCTGGATCGCCTACTCGACAGGCAAGTTGGATGCAGAGGATTACTGGGCGCAGGTGGGCGCGGACATCGCCCCCCTTTTRCCGTCAGATTTCGCTGATTTCCGGGATAATTTTCAGGAAGCGACGCTGGATCTGGCGACTGTGGAATTGGCCTGGCGTCTGCAGCGGCGCTATCGCATCGCCCTGCTTTCCAACGCATCGCCTTTATTGCCACAGCGCTTGGCGCAAGAGCCTCGCCTGCAAGGGCTATTCGATGTGACTGTGATCAGCGCATTGGCTGGGTTGCGCAAACCGGATCCCGCCATCTATCATSTCACCGGGCAGCGTCTTAATCTACCGCTCTCCGCCTGTTTGCTGATCGACGACAAGGCGCGCAACACCATTGCCGCTCAAACCGAGGGGATGCTGGCCGTCGAACATCGAAGCGCTCAGGCGACAGCACGCTCGCTGCAACAGATGGGCGTTCTTCTCTAGCTTAGATAGTCCCGTAGCTTGCGGCTGCGGATGGGATGCCGCAATTTCCGCAAAGCCTTGGCCTCGATCTGGCGAATTCGTTCTCGCGTCACGCCGAACTCCTTCCCCACATCTTCCAGGGTGCGGCTCACGCCATCCTCCAGACCAAAACGCATTTCCAGCACCCTACGTTCTCGTTCGTTGAGTTGTTCCAAAATTTCTTGCATCTGTTCACGCAACAACTGTTGGGATGCTGCATCGGCAGGCGCGGGCAAGCTATCATCTTCGATGAAATCGCCCAGCAAACTGCTGTCCTCGTTGCCCACCGGCATTTCCAGGGACATCGGTTCCTGTGACACGCGCTTGATACGTCGAACCTTGGTCGCAGCGTGCTTAAGGGCCCGTTTTTGCATGGGATTCAGCGGTTCTCCTCTGGCAATGGCCTGCCTGACAGCCGCTCGCTCCTCCTCCGGCTCGATAAAATCCATCTCCAGGGCGATTTCCTCCGCCGACGGTTCTCTCCCGAGCACCTGTGTCAGATCCCGCTGCACCCGCAACAGGCGATTGATGCTTTCGACCATGTGTACGGGGATGCGGATGGTGCGAGCCTGATCGGCGATCGCGCGACTGATGGATTGGCGAATCCACCAGGTTGCATAGGTGCTAAACTTGAAGCCCAGTTCGTAATCGAATTTTTCGACCGCGCGCAAAAGCCCCAAATTGCCTTCCTGGATCAAGTCCAAGAAGCTCATTCCCCGGCCGATGTACCGTTTGGCGACGCTGACAACCAGCCGCARATTGCTCCGCGCCAACTCCTGCTGGGCCTTATAACCATCGCTGATCAACAATTGCAGACGGTCTTGCTCTTCTTGCGGCAACGAAGCCAGGACTTCGGAAACGCTCCCGTCTTCCCCGGCCAATTCCCGGAGATGGGCCTCCGCATTCTGGCCCGTCCGAATACGTTTGGCGATCGCAACCTCTTGTTCGGGTGTGAGCAAGGGGTGCTGCCCGATTTCACGCAGGTATTGGCGCACCGGATCGTTGATGCTGACATCATCGACAATCCGTTCCACCGGCAGCACGGCCTCCGCCTCGACTTCTGCTTCGAGTTCAACGTCACGCTCGATAAGGGGAAGCACTTCTGGTGAGTCGTCTTCGATCTCCAATAGCGGCACCTCAATCGGTTCATCTTCAGCGTCGTCGAACAGAGCGACCTCATCATCGCTTTCCTCCACCGTTGCAACCGAGTCTTCGGGCGCTGTGGCGTTGTCAGGGGCGCGTTCTGTGGCCATCGGCAGATCGACAACAGGTTTGTTGTATTCGGTTAATGGCGTATCAGAATGCTGAGATGCTGTCATACGGTAGAAATGCTCAAGCTGATGGACMAGCGCCGAAGCGGTCCAGCAGCAAGGCGAGAGATGGCTAAGTTTCGGGCGGGGCGAGCTTTATGGCGAGGTGGAATCCTCGCTTTTGGACACATAGCGYTGGTGGTTGTTCGTCCATTGGGCGCTATGCGAGCGTTTGGCGCGGGCCTTATCGAGAATGCCTTTTTCCCTGATTTTGCTGATCAGTTGAAGGCCCAGTTGTCTGCGGATGTCCTTCTCTCCTTCCTCATCACGGATGGTTAATTCTAAAGTGCGACAAGCCTGCTGGGCGCGTCGTTGTCGTAAACGTAAAAGGATATCGACGATATCTTTGCGTAATTGCTCCTCGCGCATCGTACTAAACTCTTGAGACTGCGTCCAAAAAAGCATAAAGGCCGGATGCAGGGCAGGGTCGAGTGCAGCGAGGAGGGCGTCGTGCAGTTCGGTTGCGTCACTGTACAAGAATTCATGCTGGGCGTCAAAGATCGCGCGGTTGACTGTACTTTCGAAGTCCTCGGCATTGAGCGGATCCAAACGCAATTCGGCCAGTTGGTCATCTGCAGAGTTCAAAAGGTTGGGTTCCACCAGCAGGTAGGCCAAAATACGTTCTTCCAGCGCACTCTCGTGAGATTTCGTGAGAACGGGCGGTTGGCCCGCCGTTTCGAATTCTGGCGGCTCTTCCATCACCATGTTTTCATCAGGGGGAATCGGCATTTCTTCGGCGGTTTGCTTTTGCCGTCTGCGCGCCCAACTGGCGCTACGCGCGTATTTTTCGAGTTGGCTGTCGATTTCTCTTTCGGTGACGCCCGCGATTGTCGCCAACCGGCTGATGTAGTGGCGTCGTTCGATCGGATTATCGATTTCGCTGATGATTGGCAGCACCTGTTTCACAAAATGCGCCTTGCCTGCCGCCGAATCCAGATCCTCATGTTCGGCGGCGCGGGCAAAGTAGTAATCCACCAGCGGTGTGGCGTTTTCGATCAGTTGCCGCCAAAGTTCTGGGTCTTTGCGGAGTACGTCATCGGGGTCTTGTCCAGGCGGCATGGCCGCGATTTTGACATTGGCGTCGAGTCTTGGCTCGTGGCGGATGTAGCCCTGGGCGGTGGGGACAGGCGCTAATTGGCTGGAAAGCGTCTCGCGCACGACATGGATGCTGCGCAGGGTGGCGCTCACGCCAGCGGCGTCGGCATCCAGGGCGAAAATGAAGGTGGATGCATAGGATCGCAGGATTTTAAGTTGTTGCGGCGTGATCGAGGTGCCCATCGCCGCGACGACATTCTTGAATCCGCGCTGATGAGCGCTGATCACGTCCATGTAGCCTTCGACGAGGATAACTTGATCCTGGGCGGTGATATTGCGTCGGGCCAGATCCAAAGCGAAAACGATTGAACTTTTGTCGAACAACGGCGTTTGCGGCGTATTCAAATACTTGGGCTGTCCGTCGTCCAAAATACGGCCGCCAAAACCAACCACCTGCCCCTGTTTGTTTCTGATGGGGACGATCACGCGGTGGCGAAAACGATCATAGCCGCCGCCGTCATCCCGTCGCACGATCAGTCCCGCGGTTTCGAGATCGTCGAGAGTGTAATCTCGATTCTTCAGGTAGGTGATGAGGTTATCCCATCCTGGCGGGGCATAGCCGATTTGGAAGCGTTCGATCGTGTCGTCATTGATCTCGCGACGCTGGAGATAGGCGAGGGCCTCAGCGCCCCGCTCGCCGTGAAGCAGTTGATGATGGAAGTAGGAAGAAGCCAACTGGTTGAGTTCACGGAGGCGGTTGAGCCTGCTGACTACTTGGGAATCATGGTGCGTATCGATTTCCACGCCGGCTTTTTTGGCCAGCATTCGGTACACATCGGAGAATGGTAGATTCTCTTTCTTCTCCACAAAACTGAAAATATCGCCCCCGGTGGCGCAAGCGCCAAAGCAACGCCAGGTGCCAGTATCGGGAAACACGAAAAAGGAAGGCGTTTTCTCCGTGTGAAAGGGACAGAGCGCCTTGTAATTGCGCCCGGAACGTTTTAGCGGAACGTATTGACCGATCACCTCTACAATGTCGAGACGCGCTTTTATTTCATCGATTACCGAACGAGACATAGCTAATGATTGGCCAGATGAGCGAAAAAACAAAATCTGCAAGGCGTGGAAGAAACATCGAAACAATCATCATGCCTCGACCTATTCCTCTGTCCCGCACCTATGCAGCAAACCGATTGATTGCATTATAGGGATGGAGCGGCCAAGATGTCAAACAGATGTTCGGTTCAAATGGCGATCAAGCACCCGCTCCGTGGGAGATTTGACAGATCGCGGTCATCAGCATAGGATCGCCGCCTGGCAGAACGTATGCCTGGTCGCGGACGGAGCCACACCGCCGTCCATTTCTGCGGCCAACACCACACTCAAGACAGGAGAACAAATTCATTATGTTACGCAAACAATACATCAAAAGCCGCGACGCCATGAAGGTGACGTTTACGGTGGATTTTGCAGAGAACGCCAACCAGGTCGAAGTCGCAGGCGATTTCAACGACTGGAACCCTCAACCGCTTAAAAAGCTCAAAAGCGGCCAGCACAAGGCGACCTTTGAACTTGAACCTGGCCAGTCCTACCAGTATCGGTATCGCATCGATGGCGCTTGGCAAAACGACTGGCAGGCGGACGATTACATTCCCAATGGGTTCGGTCAGGACAACTCCGTTGTTTTTTGCTAACAACGACGAGTTTTTTGGTTAAATCTCCGGGAGGCGGCCCGCGAATTTTCGGCTCACCCGGGCGTTTGGGGCCACCTTCCGGAGGTCGGAGATCGCAGAGGCATGTGCTAGAATGGCGACACCATGCGCAGTAGTTCGCCCTGAACCGCGGCATCCTGATCTCCGATGTCTTCTTTTTATCCCACCCTTCCTTCTGGAACCCGGTCTGTCGCTGTGCTCGCCGATATCCACGGCAACATCCGGGCGCTTAACGCTGTGCTCGATGATATCGTCAGGCGAAAAATCGACGCAGTCGTTTGCAATGGCGATCTGATCACCAGTTCAGCACATAGCGTCGAAGTCGTGCAGCGCATACGCCAACTTGGAATCCCCTGCACCCGCGGCAATCATGAACGCTATCTGCAGGAATTGGCTGATCCCGCCGATGAAAAATGGGGCCAAGCCAATTGGGCTCCCACACACCATGATTTCCGCATGCTGAACACTGACGACCGCCAGTGGCTAACCGAACTGCCCGATACGCTTTGGCTTTGCGATGGCCATGCGCCCCTGGTCATGGCGCACGCTGCTCCAGGGAATGATGTGGCGCGCGTGACCGCTCAAAACACCGAGGAGGATTGGCTTTCCCTTTTCGCCGACCTGCCGGATGGCGTGACACTGGTGGGGTCGCACCTGCATTGGTATTGGCGAAGCCAATGGCGTGGCAACCTGTTTGTGCGAACGCCTTCAGTCGGATTGCCTTTGGATGGTGATAAGCGGGCGGGCTATCTCATACTGAGAAGACGGGAAAATAGCTGGTGGGCCGAGCAGCAGCGGGTGGGATATGATCTGGCGGGCGAGCTGGCGGCTTTTCGGCTAAGTGATTACTACCGCGCGGGCGGCGTGATTGCGCATCTTTTTTGGGAGGAATTGCGCACCGCGCGCTGGTGGATTATCCCCTTCTTCAGTCATCTCAGGCAGACTTCTGCAGAAATCGCATTATCTCCAGGCGTCACTGGCTTCGATGCTGAAACACTACAAACGGCCTGGCAAACCTTCGATCACGCTCAATTCCCGGATTATTGTCCCGATGCGCCTGGCAATCATCGCTGATATCCACGGCAACCTGCCCGCGCTGGAAGCGGTCATGGCGGAATTGGAACGGCGTCAGCCCGATGTCGTGATCGTCGATGGCGATCTGATCAATGCCGTGCCCTTCAGCGGCGGGGTGGTGGATACGATCCGGGCGCAGGATTGGCTGGTGGTGCGAGGCAATCACGAGTTCTACTACCTGAATTTCGGCACCGAGCGGGATGTATCTGGCAGCAAGGACGCCGACCGCTGGGGACAGCTCCATTGGCTGGTCGAGCACCTCACGCCCGAGCAAGGCCGGTATCTGGCCGCCCTGCCTGATGATCTCTCCCTCTTTTTTTCTAATACCCGACCATTGCGCGTCGCCCATGGCGTGCCCGGCCACAACCGCCGTGGCTTCGTCCCCGAGCAACCGGACGAAGAGATCGTCGTCACCTTACGGGAGCGCGTCGAGGACGATCTCCTGATCACGGCGCACACCCACGTCCAATTCGACCGGCAAGTGCGCTCACCGGCATCCCGGACGAAATACGACACGAATCCCCACAGCTATCACGACGCCCGGGCGAACGAGGCGCGGCGATGGCGCATCATCAATCCCGGCAGTGTTGGACTTCCACTCAACGGCGATGTGCGAGCGCAGTTTGTACTGTTGGATAGCGTTTCGCCTGACGCTGAATTTGGCGGCTGGCGCGCCACGCATGTGCGCGTGCCCTACGACCGGCGTCCGGCCTTGCGTGCTTACGAAACCAGCGGCATGTTGGCGGCCGGGGGCGTGATGAGCACTTTATTTTACTGGGAGCTCGTCACGGCGGAGCGAGAGATCCCCTACTTTTTCAGGTGGGCGCGTAAACACGACGCAAACCCCAAAGAAACGGCCATGCGCGAGGCGTTCGCCGCCTATGTCGCCGCCACTGGCCGCGACCAGTACGTACGCCAGCGAGATCCACTTTTCAATGGCGGGGAGATGAATGTCCCTTCACCACATTACGGCTAAGGGTTCGTCGTTGCAAACGGAAACATCGCCGCTCTTCCGCCTCTTTGTAACGCCGCTTTTGAGCCTCTGTCTCAGGGCGCACGTCCGGGATCGGCACGCGATTGCCCTCTGCATCCAGAGCGACAAAGGTGAGATAGGCGCTCGAACAATGTCGCCTCTCGCCGGTGAGCGGCATCTCGGCATCGACGCTCACGCCGACCTCCAGGCTTGTGTGAAAGGCGCGGTTCACTTGCGCTTTGAGCACAACGACCTCGCCCACATGGATTGGCGCCAGGAAGTGCAGATCATCCATGCTTGCCGTTACGACAATTTGGCGAGCATGGCGCTGGGCGGCGATGCCCGCGCAGATATCGATCCAGGCCATAATCTGTCCGCCAAAGGCTGTTCCCAGCGGATTGGCATGTGAAGGCAAAACGATTTCGGTCATTTCGACGTAGGAATCGCGAGCTGGTTTAGAAGTCGGAGAAGTGGTCATTGGCATTCCTGAGGGAGAATGGCATGAAGAGTTTTCAAGTGGATGGCAGGCGAAAGTATTATGGCCTAAAAAATGATCTTTTCCAAACAATCCTCTCCGCCCATCTTTTATTTTTCCGGGCATCTCGCTATAATGGGCAGGCGTCTTAACTCCCTTTGAAGTCACCAGCATGATGGAGCAGATAATGAAAACCTATCCGGCTTTGGTTCTTGGCGGCTATTCACCTGATAAACCCGATCCGCTCGCGTTGGCCGTCGGAGCAGAGCGTAAATCCTTGATCGACGTTGCCGGCAAGCCCATGATCTACTGGGTGGTGAAAGCCCTGGCCGAGAGCGAACGCGTCGACAGCATTACGATCGTCGGTCTGAGTCCTGAAGACAAGGTCGATTTCGGTGTCCCTGTCAACTACGTGCCAAATCAATCCACCCACATCGACAACATCTTGGCCGGCGTGAAGGCCTTGCAGCAGCAAAACACCGACACCTCATTCGCCGTGGTTGTATCAGCCGATATCCCCTTGCTACAATCTCGCTCAGTCGATTGGTTTGTGGACGCCTGTGAGAAGAAGGGGGGCGATTTTTTTTACTCCATCGTGGAACAACAGGTGATGGAGACTCAGTATCCCAACTCCGCCCGCTCCTTTGTGCCCATTGCGGAAGGAAGATTTTGCGGCGGCGATCTCTTTTTTGTAGACGTTCACGTCGCAGTGGGCAACGAAGAATTGGTGCGCGACCTGCTCGACCGTCGCAAAAATGTCTTTCAGCAAGTGCGCCTGGCCGGCATCGGCACCTTGATCAAGTTCCTTTTTCGGCGTTTGACCTTGCAGGATGCCGAAAAAGTTGGCTCTCGCCTGGTGAATTGCGAGGCGCGCGTCATCGTGTCCCCTTATGCTGATTTAGCGATGGACGTGGACAAACCCCATCAGTTGGACATGGTCCGGCAATTGCTCGGAGCAACTGCATGACCGGTTGGGGGTAGCCGTTGGAAAGTTTGGATCGACGATAGAGCGCGCGTTTACGCGTTGCCGGACGGCCCATTCTCAAGGCCATTGCCACCGTGTCGGCTCATCTTGGCGACGGCCCGGTGGCAAATTTTACTGTGGCTGCTTGTATCGATCGCCGCCGCGGTCATCACCTGCGGCGTCAAATCTACGCTGAAGCGACCGCGCCCCGCCGAGGTGAATGGTTTTTACAGCAAAGGCTATGATCGCCATGCTTTTCCCAGCAGACACGCTACGCGTATGGGCACGTTGTCGGTCATGGGAACATGACTGTTTCCGCAATACGTGTTGTTGTTTTGGGCGATCTCATTGATCTGCATTTGGGCGCGCGTCGCCTTGGGGATTCACTACCTGGGCGATGTCTTGGGGGATGGTTGATTGGCGCGGCCGTAAGCGTGTTCGCTTTGGCGCTATTTGCCGCTTATTTCTAACGCAGAACAGACCCCCGCGTCCCATCAGGTGCGACGCATTTGCGAGGTGCGCCGCACCCTCACGACCACCTAGCTTTCTTTGGCCTGGGCCGCGGCCATCTTCTGCTTCTCTTCCTCCACCAGCACGCGGCGCAGGAATTTGCCCACCATCGACTTGGGTAACTCGGAGCGGAATTCGACCAGGTAAGGAACCTTGTACGGAGCCAGATTCTCTTTGCAGAAATCTCTGATCTCCTCCACCGTGGCTGTCTCGCCCTCCTTGAGCACGATGTAAGCCTTCACTGTTTCGCCTCGTTTAGGATCCGGTACGCCTGCCACCACCGCCTCCAGCACTTTCGGGTGCTCGAACAACACCTCCTCCACTTCGCGCGGCACGATGTTGTAGCCAGAAGCAATGATCAGATCCTTCTTCCGATCCACGATGTAGAAATAGCCGTCTTCATCCATCTTGGCGATGTCCCCGGTGTAGAGCCAACCTTCCTCGTCCTTGGTTTTGGCTGTTTCCTCGGGCTTGTTCCAATACCCCACCATCACCTGCGGGCCGCGAATCGCCAATTCGCCCTCTTCACCTTGGGCCAGGGGGGCGAATTTACCGTCTTCGTCCGGGTCCAGAGAAACGATGCGGGCTTCCACATCCGGGAAGGGTACGCCGATGGAGCCGGCCTTGGGTTTACCATAAATGGGATTGCAATGCGTGACCGGCGCGGCTTCGGTCAGACCATAACCCTCGCGCAATCGACCTCCCGTCAACTCCTCGAAGCGACGCTGCACTTCGACAGGCAAGGGGGCTGCGCCCGAAATGCAGGCCTTGATCGAGTGCAAATTGTAATCCCCCACTTGCGGATGGTTGATGATGCCGATGTACATCGCCGGCACGCCCGGGTAGATCGTAATGCCCTCCCGGTGGATCTGTTCCATAACAAAACCGATATCTCGGGGGTTGGGCATGAGGAACATCTCGCCCCCGGTCTTCAACGACAGCAACATGCCAATCGTCATGCCGAACACGTGGAAGAAGGGGATAGCCCCCATAAATCGCTCTTTGCCCGGTTCCAAATCCGTCAGCCAGGATTCACTTTGCAGGATATTGGCCACGAGGTTGCGATGGCTGAGCATGGCCGCCTTGGGCACGCCAGTGGTGCCGCCGGTGTATTGGAAAAGCGCCACGTCGTCCGGATCGATCTGCACCTCGGGCGGGTTCGGTGGGTTGGTTTCGATCAATGTGGTCATCTGATACACGCCATCGCCTTCTGGGACATCCACCCAATCACCTTCCTTTTCCCGCGCGCTTTTCACCAGCTTACCAAACGGCCAGCCAATGAAATCCGGAAGGTTGTAGACCACGACATTGCGGATATTGGTGTCTGACTTCACCTTTTGCAACTTGGGATAGAGTTCATTCCAAATCACAACGGTTTCAGCGCCAGAATCCGTGAATTGGTGCAGCATCTCGCGCGGGGTATAAATGGGATTGGTGTTCACCACGATGGCCCCGATCTTGGTCGCGGCCAAAAAGGCGATGACGCCGCCAGGAGAATTGGGCGTCTGCACTGCTATTCGATCACCCTTTTTGATCCCCATGCCCGCAAACGCCGTGGCCAGGCGATTAACTCGGTCCTCCAGTTGCCGGTACGTGAGGCTCATCCCGATCTTTAACCCCAAGGGCAGGTAGCGCAGGTTCATCGATACGGCCTTGTTGTCGGGGTATTCGTTGAAAGATGTACTCAACACCCCCCAAATCGATGTGTCGGGATAGGTGAGTGATGCAGGAACCCCTTTTTCGTAATGCTCGAGCCAGGGTTTATCCATGGTGATTGCTCCTTGAGAGATGGCGAAGACTGAATGGGTATGAAAAATGATTTGTGATGCGACGCGAGTTGATGCCCGGTTGAGTCGATTTGCATCGATTATAAGCGCTGATCGTTTTCCACGTCAACTCACTATTTTGACTTCTCCCGGCCATGCGATTATCCTGTACAAAGGCAGGGTTCTTGAACCCTCCTTCTGTTTGCTGCGGCCAACACAATGGCGTGTTTGGCGGCAGCAACGGAAACGCCCCCCATCCTTCCCTGGCTCCTCTTCGAGAATCAGAAAAGGAAGTCGTAACAGGTTAACGCATGAACTACATCGAAACCGAAATCTTGGTGATTGGTGGCGGAGCGACGGGCGCTGGCGTGGTTTGGGACGCGGCTTTACGCGGGTTCGAGGCCGTGTTGGTCGAAAAACGGGATCTGACGCACGGCACAACCGGACGCTATCATGGCCTGCTGCACAGCGGCGGGCGCTACGTGGTCAAAGACCCGCAGAGCGCCCGCGAGTGCATCGCCGAAAACAGGATTTTGCGTCGGACACACACGCACTGCCTGGAAGAAACAGGCGGCTTCTTCGTGGTCACGCCCGAAGATGAGGGCGACTATCCCGACCGTTTTGTGGCGGCCTGCGCCGAAACAGGCGTGCCCTGCAACGAGATCTCCGTGGCCGAGGCCCTACGTCGCGAGCCGTTGCTCAATCCCCGCGTCAGCCGCGTGTTCGAAGTGCCCGATGGCGCCGCCGATAGCTTTTTGGCAACGCACGCCACGGCGCAAGCGGCGCGTGTAGCCGGGGCGCAGGTGTTGGTTTATCACGAAGTGATGGGGTTGCTCATCGAGGGCGGCGAAGACGAGCGCCGGGTGGTCGGCGCGCGTGTGCGTGATGTCGCCAACGGCGAAGATGTGGAAATCCACGCGGCGCTGACGATCAGCGCCAGCGGCGCCTGGGCGGGACAAATCGCCAGCATGGCCGGAATCACAGTCGAAATCATCCCCGGTAAAGGCGTAATGGTGGCCCTGAATCACCGGTTGGTCAACACCGTGCTCAACCGCTGCAAGATGCCCTCCGACGGGGACATCCTCGTGCCCGCCCACACCGTCTGCGTGATCGGCACCACCGACGAGCGCGTGGCCGACCCCGAAAACCTGCGCATCGAGCCCTGGGAAGTGCAGTATATGCTCGATGAGGGGGATAAACTGACGCCGGGACTGAGCAAAGCGCGCGTGCTTCGGGCCTGGGCGGGTGTGCGACCGCTTTATCAGGAAGGGTACAGCGGGGCCAGTCGCGAGGCCACCCGCCAGTTTACGCTGCTCGATCACAAAGAGCGCGATGGCGTGGCCGGGCTGCTCACCATCACCGGCGGCAAGTGGACGACATTCCGCCTGATGGCCGAGAAAACCATCGATAAAGCCGTCGAGTACCTGGGCGAGCGCAAACCCTGCCGCACTGCCGAAACCCCGGCGCCCGGCGTCGAACAGGGTTTTTATTGGCTCGGCCACCGCCTGCACGAAGTCGAGGAAGCGCGCTTGCAGGGCCAATTGGTCTGCGAATGCGAGCTGGTCACTCGCTCGATGTTGGAAAACGCCGCCCGCAACAATCCCACCATCACGCTCGATGACCTGCGCCGTGACGTGCGCCTGGGCATGGGGCCGTGCCAGGGCGGGTTCTGCACGTACCGGGCGGTGGGGATTTTGCACGAGATCGGAGAGCAGAGGCAGGAGGTCGGAGGTCAGAGG
>DUEF01000399.1 GCA_011176555.1 Caldilineae bacterium | reverse complement strand
GGATGCGGTACTGGCTGACCTCGCCGTAAGCGGACATGAAGTCCGTCTCCTGCTCCATGACGCCTTCGGGTTGCTTGCAGAATTTGCGCGTGGTTACAGCCTGTGAAATCGTGATGTCGTCACCTTCCAGTTCGTAGCTGGCGTTGTACTCGTTGCAGCCTGCATTCCCGGTCAAGCCACCGTTGGCGAAAACCGCGGTGGCTTCGGCTCCGGGCGTGGCCCCGATCAGAGCGCCGTTGGCGTCCATGTAGGTGGCCAGCACCCATTCCGTTCCTTCCAGAGGCGCGGTTTGGCCTGGCCCGAAGGTCAGTAAAACTTTGCCTCGCTTGTTCTTCAATACCAGCTTGCCCGCGCCGCTGTCCGCGATGGCTTTGGCGGGCTGGTAGTCCAGCATGAACAGATCGATCTGTCCTTCGATCAGGTTACGCACCGCTTCCTCTGCCGAGCGATAGACGAAGAACTGGTTCTCGGGCAGGATGCCTGTCTCCACCAGTTTATTTTCGAGTAGATCCTCGTACACCGTGCCGCTCTGGACGCCGACGCGGTATGCAGCCAACGCATCGAGCGAGGGAATTTTCTCGATGTCCGAGGCGTCACTGGCAAGGACGCCATCCTCGCCCACGAAATAGATGTCGGTGAAATCCACCTGCGTCGCCCGCTCCGGCGTTACCGAAATGGCGGAGATGGCGACGTCAATTTGCTCCAACTCTAGCGCGCCGCCCAAGCCATCGAAGGTGTAGTCCTTGATCTCGACATCCACGCCCAGGCGTTGGCCGATCTCGCGAATCAAGGCGACATCGAAACCGTCGATCTGGAAATCGGGCGTGTAATACTCGAAGGGATAGTAATCGGCGGATACGCCAACGATCAGTTTTTGAACTGCGCCAGCGTCTTTTTCAGTGATAGGTTCCTCTGTGACTGGGGTTGGCTCTTGCGACGTTGGCGAAGCCGCGGGCGGGGCTTCCGAGGTCGGCTCAAGCGCGCTGGCAGTCGGGTTGACAGGTGTATCGGAGCTGCACCCGGCAAGCAGGAGGGCCAGCGCCATGAAGATAACGAAAAGGCTGATCGCTTTATTTCTTTTCATCGTTCTCCTCTAGAATGAGTGTGGGGTGGTTAAAAAACATTCTGCCAATTGGTTGGGTCACTGATAAATATAGACGAACGAAACGGCAATTCAGTTCCTCTGTCAAATCCAGAGACGGCGATCTCAGGAGACTTCCACCAATGTTACGATGGCGAAAAAGTGCAGCAGGCTTCCGGCCAATACGAAAAGATGCCAGATGACATGGTTGTATGGCAGCTTTTCCCAGGCATAGGGAATGATGCCGAGTATGTACACAGCCCCGCCGATCGCCAACAAGATCAACCCCGGCGCGGGGACGCTAACCAGCATCTCCCTGATCCCGATGATGGCCAGGCAGCCCATGAGTACGTAAAAAATGGTTGCCAGGATCTCCAGTCGTCCCAGAAAAAAGATTTTCCAGATGATGCCGGCCAGGGCCATGCTCCATACGATGGCCAGCAATGTCCAACCCATGGCGCCGCGCATCCTTACCAGCAAAAATGGCGTGTAAGTTCCGGCGATGAGGAGATAGATCGCTGCATGGTCCATGACCCGAAAAACCTTTTTCGGACGCGGTTTCTGAATGGCGTGGTACAGCGTCGAGGCCAGGTAGAGCAGGAAGAGACTGGCTCCGTAGATGCTGAAAGCCACGACCTGCCACGCATCCCCATAGATAGCAGCCAACATCACCAGCAGAATGAGTCCGGCAATGCTCAGGCCCGCGCCGACGCCATGTGTTACGCTGGCGGCGATCTCTTCCCGCAGGTTATAGGTGGGCGTTTGCCAGGACTCTTTCTCTTTGAATAGGAACATATTGCTATGGTTATAGCCTAAATCGGGTCGAGATGCAATTTGTTGCGTTACGGGGGTGCGCCGCGAAATGTGCGCGGTGTGCATTAATCCGTCAAACGTCATGCGTAAAACCTAAAATCCCTGCCCGCGTGGCATGATTTCTTACGTTTCACGTTGAAGAGGATTTCGCACTATATGTGTTACGTTTTTTGAGCAGGCTCGACATACCAGCGTTGGTAGGCCACAATGAGCAAGAGAAAGCCGAATTGGAACAAGGTTGGAATGACAGCCGTGAATTGATCCAGGTAGAACGTGACCAGTTGCACCGCAGTCAACCCCAGTATAACGGCGATCATCGCAAAAAGCAGACCTCGCTGTTCTCTTCCTCGCAGGATGAAAACCATCGCCGCCAAGGCAACGACGCCAATGCCAACCTCCAATACGTAATGCAGATAATTCCCAGCGACGCTTTTGGCATCGGTTTCCTGGGCTGCAGCCGCCAGATCGGCGATAAATGCTTGCGTTGTCGCGGTCGGTGACACCGCCATCCAGATCAGAGCAATGAAAGTCGAGAGGGCGCTGAAGGCGATAACCGCTAAACCGGCCAGGATGAGCATACGATGCCAGCGGCGACCCAGCTTGCGTCCCCAAGTTTCGATGGTTGTAGTAAGCTGTTGTGCGATGCTGGGCTGATAATTCTTAAAAGGCACATTTCCCTGTTCAACATAGTCGGCAAGTAGCGCAGCCATCTTGTTGATTTCTGGTCGGTCGGACTGGCGAGCCATATCCAAGTTGTACGCTAATTCTTTGGCTTCTTCTTCATCCAACTCGCCGTAAATGGCATCCTGTAACTGTTCCAATGCCAGCAGCAGGGCGCGGCGGGGATCGTTGCCGTCTGGCCTGCGCACGAAGAGGAACAGCAGCACCGTGAGCAGAAAGAAGCCGTAGATGATCGGGGCGGCGGGAGGAAAGAAGTAATCGTTGTTTTGTGTGATAAACTTGCCGACCTCATCCATAAACAGCCCGATACCCACGCCACTGAGGGCGGCGGCGATTCTCATAGAACTGGGGTTATCCCAAATAAGGGCCGTCAATGCCGATGCGAACAGCAATAGCCCGCCCCACAGGAGGTGAGCGATGTGCAACGTGCTGTTCCCGATCTGCGGATAACCGGTCAGCTCCAGAAAAAGTCGGACGAGGATGATCGTGGCGGCAAAGGCCACCAGTGAGATAAGAATATAAGATTCCGCTTCATGTCGTTCGACGACGAGGCGACGACGTTTGACCATGAGTTGACCTTCGAGTTTAAGTTTTCTTGGCGAGTGCTACGAATCTATTTTGCATGTTCTAACAAATTTTGCAATTATGCTGCGCGTTTGTAGAAAAGGATACGCTACCGTTTTGTCGAACGTGATGCTATTTACGATGAGATGGGGTAGAATTTAGCCCTACTCCCGCCACCTTGCTGGTTCTCGAACATCATGCACACCCTCACCGGCGTGATCGAACGCATCACCTACCACAATGAAGAGAATGGCTACACCGTGGCCAAGCTTACGGCGGAACGCGGGGGCGGGTTGGTGACTATCGTCGGCAATATGCTGGGCGTCAGTGTGGGCGAATCGGTGCAATTGCGCGGCGTCTGGGCCAATCACCCAAAGTTCGGGCGACAGTTCAAGGTGGAGGATTTCAAGACGGTGTTGCCAGCGACGGTGGCCGGGATCGAGAAGTACCTGGGGTCAGGTTTGATCAAGGGGGTGGGGCCGGTGACGGCCAAACGCATCGTCCGCCGTTTTGGCGCAGACACGCTGCGCGTGATCGACGAGGAGCCAGACCGACTGAAGGAGGCGCTGGGCGTGGGCAAAAAGCGGGTGGCGATGATCAAAACAGCCTGGCAGGAGCAGCGACAAATCAAGGAAGTGATGATCTTCCTGCAATCGCATGGCGTGAGCACCAGCCTGGCTGTAAAAATCTACAAGCAGTATGGCGATGGCGCTGTCGGCGTGCTCAAAACCGATCCCTACCGCCTGCAACGCGACATCTACGGCATCGGCTTTTTAACAGCCGACAAGATCGCCCAGGCCATGGGCATTCCCCACGATAGCCCGGAGCGGGTGGCCGCGGGCGTGGCCTATGTGCTCGGCCAGCAATCGGACGACGGCCATGTGTACACACCCCGCCCTGATTTACTGAACGAGGCCGCCCCCTTGCTGGGCGTGGAGAAGCCGCTGGTGGAGGACGCCATCGCTCGCTTGCAGAAGGATGATCGGGTGAAGGTGGAGCCGGTCGTGTACGAGGTGCAACCCTCCGGCGAGCGCCTGGGCGAGGTGCAGGCCGTTTATCTGACGCCTTTTTACTACGGCGAGATCGGCGTGGCGGGCCGTTTGCGGCGGCTGCACGAGGCCCGTCTGGCGTATGGCTCCACGCGCTTGCCCGCCTTCATCCAGTTCGATTGGGAGCCAGCTTTTGCGGCCCTGCACCGGCAAACCGGCATCGAACTGGCCCCCAAGCAGCGTCAGGCCGTGCAGACCGCGCTCACCAACCCCGTGACGGTGTTGACGGGCGGGCCGGGCACGGGCAAGACCACCACCCTGCGCTCGATCATCCGCCTGCTCCGGGCTGCGGGCAATCGTTTCGCCCTGGCCGCGCCCACCGGCCGCGCGGCCAAGCGCATGGCCGAAGCCACGGGACACAAAGCCAAGACCGTCCATCGCCTGCTGGAAGTGAGTCCCAGCGAAGGGTTCAGTTTCAAGCGAGACGCCGACAATCCCCTGGACATCGACATGCTGATCGTCGATGAAGCCTCCATGCTCGATTTGCTGCTCACCAACCACCTGCTCAAGGCCATCCCGCCGGGCGCGCACCTGCTGTTGGTGGGGGATGTGGATCAGTTGCCATCGGTGGGCGCGGGCAATGTCCTGCGCGATGTGATCGATTCGGGCGAGGTGGCGGTGGTGCAGTTGGACACCATCTTCCGCCAGGCCGCGGATAGCTACATCATCACCAACGCCCATCGCATCAACCAGGGGCAGATGCCGTTGTTCCCCAAAGACGCCCGCGATTTCTTCTTGTTCAAGATCGAGGACGTGGATCGCTGCGCGGACATGGTGGTGGATCTCGTGCAGAATCGCATTCCCGGCCGTTTCGGCACCCCCACCACCGAGATCCAAGTGCTCAGCCCCATGCACCGCGGCGTGATCGGCGTCGGCATGCTCAACCAGCGCCTGCAACAAACCCTGAACCCGGCCAGTGATCGCAAGCCCCAGCGCATCGTTGGCGGCCGCACATTCCGCGTGGGCGACCGCATCATGCAGACCCGCAACAACTACGATCTCGACGTGTTCAATGGCGATATGGGCGTGGTCACCGGCATCGACCCCATCATGCACACGCTCACGGCGTCTATCGATGGCCGGGCGGTCATCTATGATTGGCTGAATCTGGACGAGTTGACGCACGCCTGGGCGGTGTCGGTGCATAAAAGCCAGGGTTCAGAATACCGGGCGGTGGTGATCCCCTTCCACACCACGCACTACATGATGCTGCAACGCAATCTCTTGTACACTGCGGTCACCCGCGCCCAGGAACTGGTCGTGATCGTGGGCACGCAGCGGGCGCTGGGTATCGCCGTGCGCAACGACAAGGTGGCGGAGCGGCATTCGGCGTTGGCGGAGCGATTGCGGGGATGAAAAGGTCTATTGGTGCGTGCAGACGATTCCAGGTAAGATAAGTGACGCCGCATCTATCGTCGATTCATTATCACACTCAACATAATGCAGAGAGCCCTGATCAAACAGGAGGCGACCGACAATGACTCTTGGTGACATCGATTTCTATCTGATTTTTGATTTGTTCCTCTTACTACTCATCGGCATGGGTCCCAAGATCGCTCTGGTGCCCTTTCTGGAATTGACCCAGGGGATGGACGCAGATACGCAGAAAAAAGTGGCGAATCGCATGGTGCAGACGGCAGTGAGAACGGCCTTGCTCCTGGTTGTCCTCGGTTGGTTTCTCATGCGATTGCTGCACTTCACGCCAGGGGCGGTGAACATCGCCGGCGGTATCGTGTTGTTGCTGCTGGCCTTGCATATGATAGTGAGTCCCGGAAAAACGGATCATCACGAAAAAGCCAGTGATCGCGATCCCATGCAGATGGCCGTCTACCCGTTAGCTGTGCCCTATTTACTTAATCCGGCGGGTATCGCAACCCTGGTGATTGCCTCTGGCGATGTCGACTCGCTGCTCATGGGGCTCATTGTTATCGGCCTCGTTTTACTCATGGCTGTGATCGACTACGCCGTCTTCAGAAACATGGATAAATTGGCCAAGCACCTGGATCCCTCTCGCCTGGCGATCACCGAAGCGGTGTTCGGCGTGCTGTTGGCGGCTCTGGCCGTGCAACTGATGGTCGATGGGATGAACGCTCTGGGCATCATCAACGCGGTTGCACACTGATTGGGGGGTGAACATCCAGTATAGCGCCGAAAACGAGGAAAAGTATCGCCCAAACCTGTTCTAGATCATAGACAAGCGCCTACAAGCGGGGTAATCTAACGAAAGAACATCCTTGATGACTCGTTTTGGAGACGTCAGATGATTATTTTTATGGATAGAGGGCGCTGCAACGCTGATTTGGCGATTTGCGCCCGTTGCTCGACTACATTTTTCCGCAAACCATTGGACACCGCTCGTCCCTGCGTCGTCAAAATCATCGACGATGGGGATGATGAAATGTTGAATATCGTCCTGCTGATGGAGGGCCAGACCTTGCGTTTTCATCTCACAGAAGAGACCATCGAGGGACTGGAACTGGAGGGCTGGGAATTTTTATCTGACTTCGATCCGTCGCTGATGCAACGGGGTGCAGCCGATCGTTGGCGCGAGCTGGCTGTTTCGCAAGAGTTTGGCGGGGTGGGAGAACTCCGTTTGTAGAATAGGGTGAATCCGTGCTCAAAATCAACGCCACTCGTCTGCTGGCGAACCTTGAATCCCTCGCTCAGATCGGTGGGACGCCAATCGGCGGCGTTTCCCGACCGGCCTTTTCAGAGGCGGATGTGGCTGGGCGGGCGTGGTTCAAAATTCGGGTGGAAGAGGCGGGACTGGCGTTCCAGATCGACGGCGCTGGCAACCTCTCCGCCATCCTGCCCTCGACCAATCCTCTGGCCCCCACCCTGCTTTTTGGCTCCCACCTCGATTCTGTGCCCAACGGCGGCCGCTTTGATGGTAGTCTGGGGGTGCTCTGCGCGCTGGAAGCATTGCAAACGATCCAGGAAGCGAAGCTGGCCCTGCCCTGCCATCTCGAAGCGATCTCTTTCACCGATGAAGAAGGTGCAGCCCTGGGCACATTCGGCAGCCGGGCTTTTGTGGGGGATCTCGATCTGCAGGATTTGCAGCTGGGACGACTGACCCCGCAACAATTGGATGCAGGCCTGCAACGTCTGGGGTTGACCCGAACCGGTTTCCTGTCCGCTCAGCGCCCGGCAGATACGCTGGCCGGATTCATTGAAGTCCACATCGAACAGGGTACGCGCCTGGAAAAGGCGGGGGTGGACATCGGTGTGGTCACCGCCATCGTCGGCATTCGCTCCTTCTGGCTGCGATTTATCGGACAAGCGGCCCATGCCGGAACCATGCCCATGAGCCAACGTGCTGACGCGCTGTGGGGCGCTGCCGAATTCATTCGCCAGGCGCGCGAGATGGTGGCCGCCAGCTTTTCGCCCGGTGTGATGAATTGCGGGCGGATTCAGGTCTCGCCCGGCAGTTTCAATATCGTTCCGGGCGAAGCCCGGTTGGCGCTGGAATTCCGGCACAGCACGGTGGCGCGGTTAGATGAGATGGAAGCGGCGTTGCTCGATCTGGCCGCAAAAACCGCCGGTGCGCTGGGTTTGCAATGCGAGGCGGAGCCCCTGGCCCGCAGCAGTCCGGCGCAGATGGATGGCCGGATGATGCAGGTGGTGGAGAAGACTGCAGGGCAACTGGGTCTCAGTCATATCCGTCTGCCCAGTCTCGCCGGACACGACGCCCGTTCTCTGAGCCGGATCACGCCGACAGCGCTCATTTTCACACCCTCGGTCGCTGGCATTAGCCACAATCCCCGCGAATTGACGCATGACGAGGATGTCATCAATGGCGCTAATGTTTTGCTACACGCCATTCTGGCGCTGGCGGCAGGTCAGGCGTAGGCGGCGAGCAGTTGCTCCAGGTTTTCCAGGCCGTATTTCTGCGGGATGCGGGCTTCGTTCATGTCCCGACCGAGATAGTCTTTGTTCAGCTTCTCACTGGCCCAGGCGATCACCTTGTCCATCGTGGGGGTCTCCACACCGGCCAATTGAGCGATGGCGCGGCTAACGGCCAGGCCAAAGGGCACATCCTCGGCTAGGTAACGGGCATGGAAGTCGGGGATGAATTGCCCTGGCGAGATTTCGCGTACGGGAGCCTTGATGCCGGCGTAGGCCTGGTTGGTGAGGAAGGATGATTGCAGGGTGGCGGGATCGAGAATCGAGTGGGCGTACGAGCGTTCGAGCCAGATTTTCAGGTGGTGGACAGAAGTCAGGTCGAGATAGGGGGATGCCAGTTGCGAACGGATGGCCTGGATGTCATCATCCAACCCCGCTAACGTCTCAGCACCCGCAGCGCTCAGGTTGTGATAGAACAGAGGCGTTTCCTCCTTCGCAAACGGCTCGCCATCCCAATTGGCAAACAGGCCGTACATGATGCCGGGATGGATCAATTGTCCCGTATTGGCCAGGGTGAGGGCGAGGAAGTTGGGAACCGCGCCGATGGATAACCCCAGCATCGCTTTTAGCACGGCGCTGATTTCCTCGATCTGAGCGCGGGGCCGGGTCGCTGCATCCACAACCTGTTTCACGCCCAGCACGTTGACGACCTGACCGTAGCGGTCGATACGGCAAGCCCAGGGCAGCGTTTGCAACCCGAATAACCGCACATCCTCCCGGCCATGCTCGGCCAGCGCGGACATGGCCGCGTAATCGAAACCGCCGCGGGCAGGCAGTGCGCCTACCCAGGCGTTTGCATCCAGGTGCGGGGCGATCTGGTGCAAGGTGCTCTCGTGGGCGAAGGCGGGCATCACCAGAAACACCATGTCGCTGCCCGGAATCACCTCGGCGGGATTGGCGCTGATGCGGTGCGGCATGCTTTTGCTCTGCACCGCGCCGATGGTTTCCAGTCCGCCATGTGTGGCGCTGTTCGTGCGTAGGCGCTCCGCCTCATCGCCAAAAGGCGCATAGATGTCGACCTGACAGCCGATGTTGTTTGCCGCGATGGGAGTCAGGGCCTGCGCCCCATTGCCTCCCCCGCAGATTGTGATCTTTTGTGGATTCATTATGCTGTATTCTCCTGTTTAGGTTCACTTTCGGTGGCAAGGGTAAGACCTTACGAGTCACCCTATTCTATCCTGGATTCCTGCGCTCTTCCAAGCCAAAACGGCCATCGGCAACCATTTTCTCGTGGAGCATCTATCCTTGACAGGTGTGGTCGCCACCAAGGTGGATGATTGGGGTGAGTTCGTGTTGGCGGAGCTGATCCCAATATTCGATAAGGCGAATATCCTCTACTTCGAGCCGTTGATGGTCGATATGGAGCGGCGTTTGGGACGACAGCCCCGGTTTGACGTACTGGCTTGAAGTGCTCCACCGCCGCGCCCGGCTTTCTGCTTGCGCTTTGACGTAGATTGGGAGCGCGCCTATAATCGAGGTGCGATCATTAGAATTCCAAAAGATCTACATTCCGCACAACAGGGAAAATCCACCATGAAAACACTCGCCCTCACCGGCCTTTTCAGCCCGCTGGGACGGCGTATGGCTCAATTGGCCAATCAATTTGGCGTGCGGGTGCTCGGCATCGACGTAAAACCGATGACCCAGCCCCTCCCGGGCGTCGAATTCGTCGAGGCGGACATCCGCAATCCGCTTTTACCGGAGTTGTTCAAATCCGAAAAGGTCGACACCATCCTGCATTGCGCTTTCCGCTGGCGGCAGCGTCGCACCGAGCAAGTTTTCGATAGCAATGTGTTGGGGACCATGCGCTTGTTGGGGGCGGCGGCCATGGCCGGCGTGCGTAAAGTGGTGTTTCCTTCCAGTACGGTCGTCTACGGTGCTGATCCCGGTAGCCCCCTCTTTGTCAGCGAGGAGAGCGATTTTAAGGGGCGGCCTGTCTATGCCTACGTACGGGAATTGCGGGAAGTCGAAACGTTTATCAATGGCTTTCGTCGTCAACAGCCCGATATGGTGATCACCACCTTGCGTTTCGCCAACATCTTGGGCGGCGGTTACCCGTCACCGTTGGCCCGTTACCTGGCTTTGCCTGTCGCTCCCACCCTGCTCGGCTACGACCCCATGCTACAGGTCATCCATCGCGACGATGTCTTACGAGCCCTGGGACATTGCATTTTGAATGATTACAACGGCGTCTACAACATCGCCGCCGCGCCTTCCATACCGCTCTTGAAGGTGCTGGCGTTGGCCCAAACGCCGCCAGCGCCGGTGTTCCACTTCTGCGCGGCCAGTGGTTTTCGCTGGGGCAGGATGTTCAGCAAGAAAGTGGATGGGGTGGCGCCGCTGCCGTGGGAATATCTGCGCTATTCGTGGACAGTCAGCACTGACCGCATGCGTGAAGAATTGGCATTCGAGCCGCTCAACGATGCGGAATCGACTGTACGTGAATTCGGAGAGGCGCTGCGGGCGCATCGCTACGAGACCAATCGCCCTTACCGTTTCGCTCAGGATAGGTGGCATGATGCCCAGAAGGGGGGACAGATCGTGCAGGAAACGACGCAACGCACTCAGTCAGCCATAGCCAGCCTACGCGGCGCTTGACCAGAACCGAGGATGCAAAGATGATGAAACAGAACGGTCAAAACACCCAAGTCGAAACCGATACGCTCGTGGAAGAGGTCGTCATGCAGGCGGAGACGCCAGAAGCGGACATTGCCATCGTCTTCGAGGAGGAGGCGGTTGAAACGACTGAACGCGCGGCCACAGAAGAGGTTGTCGCTGAGGATGCTGGTGGGGAGCCGG
>DUEF01000398.1 GCA_011176555.1 Caldilineae bacterium | reverse complement strand
CAACCACTCGTGTAAAGGAGAGGGAAGAGGAGTTGCAAAGCTACTTTGGGCAAGTTCACATGCGGAGTATAACGAAGCCTCCCATCCAAACTCGTGGGCAACATCGAAAATTTCCGACCAACTGATGTCGTCGCCTCTATTCCTGATCAGCAGATCTATGTCATGAATCCAGATTAGCGGCGCCGAAGCCTGACCGTGTTGCTGCATGGAATGGGCTGCCAGATAGAGGAGTTGAGACGTTGGATTCAAACCTCGAACAGAATGACCAAAAAAATCAAAGTCTTCAGTCTGAGACCAAAACCAATGCATTGCTCCATTCTCGTACGTTGGCTTGAGATGAGTAAATGTAGCATGAAATTCAAGTTTAAGCGACGATGCAGTACGAGTGCTGATGAAACACATTTGGTATAATTTTGTGACATCAAGGCCGGGTGTATGGCCCTCTTCGATGTAGCCGCAGCTTTTCATCCGCTCACTCAACTTAGAAAGGCTATCTACAGGCACGAGAAAATCTACATCGTTCATGGGGCGCAAAGCGGGGTCAGGGTACAGAGAAACCGCCAGGGCAATGCCCTTTAGCAAGACTGAAGGTATCGATGGTGTTTGCGCAAGGATATCGAGCAGTGCCACGGTCTCATATTGACGTTGCAACCATTGGGCGCGAGCCTGGATGTAGGCGACGCTAAGATGTGATCTCACATCCACGGGTAGCTTGGTGTCAGCCAACCGCCGCGCGGCCAGGGGCGTCAGGCGGTTGGCGTCGAGCCAGGCCAGCCAGGCGGGGAAGGCGGCGGGGTCGGTGGGTGACGTAAGGGCGGGCGGGAGTGGAGACAAGGGGGGGTGAGACGGGGAAAGGCAATGATCAATGGCTAATTGTCAATTGGCAATTGCCAATGGTCAAGGTTGGCGGGAGGGGTCTAATGCAAAAAAATCCCCGGTGGGGACTTGGAGACAGGGGGAGGAGAATGGTCAAATTGCTAATTGGCAATGGCCATAGTTGAGCAAGCGCCTATTTGATCCGTTCCCATTCATCCCTGTCAATGTCAGCCTGGCGAAGAATTCGTACGAGCAAGGCCCTGCTTATTTCACCGTGGTGGGGATTGGGGATAAAGAGTTTGAGTTCATCTTTGACCATGTACTGATGTCGCCCTCCCGAATAGAGCCCCTCAAAACCCAATTTGCGAAGCGTGTGTAGTGTATTAGTTTGCGTCGTTTGATCGGGCCAACGGGTGGCATCAGGCTGGCCCCAGCACAAGGTTTAGGTTTATGCCATCAACGACAGGCAATGAATGCCCCAGGTGAAAACCAAGCATGATCCAATCTTCCAGAACCTCTTGGAGTTGCTCTCGGCATGTTTCCAATGTTTCTGAGTTAGCATACACTCCCTGAATGCTGGGGATTTCGGCATAGAAGGTTCCATCATCCAATAATTCGTAATGGGCCCTCGCCATGGCGTGTTGGATATACTGTGTCAGCATCAACTTTGCTCCTATTCTATGGTTCAGCCCAGATCAGGGCTGCCGCAATCCCATTATAGCTCAGGAAACAAACCTGTCAATTGACTGACAGCAGCCTTCCTTTATTAATACGTGTGCGTGCGCGTGTGGGAAGGCGGAAAAGAAAATGGTCAATTGCTAATGGCCAATTGGCAATGGACAATGGTTGGTGGCGGTCAGTTCCAGGGGATGTGCGAGGCGGTGAGGGAGGGTGCGGAATCGAACTTCCGGGGTTCGATGCCGGCGGGCGGGGTGTACTCGGGGACGAGAGAAGCGATGAGGGCGAGGGCCTGATTGGTGTTGCCATTGGCGCAGATGTTGCTTAAAAGCGGTATGGCGCCGGTGAGATCGGGAGATTGGGAGAAATGCGAGGTGACGCGCAAGATCTTTTCGTGCTCGGTGCGGTCGTGGTCTTCGTGACCCTGGTAGAGCTCCTCGTGCAGTTTTTCGCCGGGGCGCAAGCCGGTGAACACGATCTCGATGTCCTGTCCCGGGGTCAAGCCGGAAAGCCGGATGAGATCATTGGCCAGATCAACGATTTTGACCGGTTCGCCCATATCGAGCATGAAGAGATCGCCGCCGTTGCCCAGGGCCGCCGCCTGCAACACCAATTGCACGGCCTCGGGGATGGTCATGAAATAGCGGGTGACATCCTTGTGCGTGACCGTGACCGGCCCGCCACGGGCTATCTGCTGCTCGAAGAAGGGCACCACGCTGCCGCGGCTGCCCAAGACATTGCCGAAACGCACGGCGACATAAGCGCGGCCACTGCGCTGGGCCGCGTCCAGCACCAGGAGCTCGGCCACGCGCTTGGTCATGCCCATGATGTTGGTGGGGTTGACAGCCTTGTCGGTCGAGATCAGGACAAAGCGTCGGACATCATAAGCCTGGCAGGTTTGCAGCAACTGGTAGGTTCCGAGAATGTTGTTGGTGATGGCGTCGGTGGGGTTGGCCTCCATCAAGGGGACGTGTTTGTGGGCGGCGGCGTGAAACACGACCTGCGGCTGATGCGTGCGGAAGACCTGCTCCAGGCGGGCCCCGTCCCGTACATCGGCGATCACAGGATAGATGGCTTTCAGGGATATGCGTCCTTTCGAAAAATCACGGCGCAGTTCGTTTTGGATGTCGAAAATGCTGTTCTCTCCGTGGCCCAGGAGAATGAGGCTGGCGGGTTGGGCCTTGGCGATCTGGCGGCAGATCTCCGAACCGATGGAGCCGCCGGCGCCGGTGACGAGCACGGTTTGACCCTTGACCAGCTCATGAACCGCGGCCAGGTCGGTTTCGATGGCGTCGCGGCGCAGGAGGTCGGAGAGTTCGACGGGGCGCAAGTGGCGCAGGCCCACATCGTCAGTGAGCAGTTCGGAAAGGGCGGGCAGGATGCGGGCCCTGACATCGGCGTCCTCGCAGATCTCGACGATCTCGCGCACGGTCTCGCCGGAGACGCTGGGCATGGCGATGAGCACTTCATCGATGCCCGTGCGTTCGACGAGCCGGGGAATATCCTTACGACCGCCGAAAATGGGGATGCCCCGCACGGTCAGATCCTGCTTCTGCGGATCGTCATCCACAAAACCGACGACCTGCATGCCTCTGCCGGGATTCTCGCGGATATCACGCGCCAGCATTTGGCCTGCGTCTCCGGCCCCCATGATCAACACCAGCTTGCGATCTTCCGACCCCGCTGTAAGGCGCTGTCCTGAGAAAGCGCGTATCAGGAAACGGGGGGCGGCGGTAACCATGAGCGCCAATGGCAAGAAGATGAAAGGGACCGAACGAGCAAAGGGCAGCCATCCGGGAAATACGAGCGAGATGAAAACGCTCACAGCGCCGGCAATGAAAACAGCCACCGTAACCGATCCCGCCAGCAGCAGCAACTCCTCGACAGAAGCGTAACGCCAATAACGAGAATAAACGCCCGACAACCTGAATGTCAGGGGGAATACGAGCAGCACCGAAACCGCAAAAACCAAAAATGCCGGCCAGTAGGACGAGAGGTCGAAACGCTCTAGCCGCAACACAAAGGCGAAATAGGCGGCGATGGGCAGCAGGACGACATCCAGTATAAAGAGATGCCGGTTACGTAAGTAAGCCAAGCGCTCCATCACGATAAACCGCTCCTGTTGTGACAATCTAAAATGACGTCAACCACGCGCTGCAGATCGGAACCAGACATTTGCGAACCCGATGGCAAACATAAGCCTCGTTCGAAGAAATGCGCGGCCACGCTTCCTCCAATCGCTTCGTAATCCCGAAAAATCGGCTGCAGGTGCATCGGTTTCCACACCGGCCTGGCTTCGATGTCTTGCGCCTCCAGGGCCTGGCGCACTTGTTCAGACGTGGAGCCAAACAACTCCGGATCGATGGTGATGACGGTTAGCCAACGATTATGGCGTCCCCAGGGCGCTTCGGGCATGAACTGAATGCCGGGGGCATCACTCAGGGTCCGGAAGTAAGACTCGAAGTTGCGGCGGCGAGCCTGCACCCGCTCGTCCAACACCTGCAACTGTCCTCGCCCCACACCGGCCAGGATGTTGCTCATGCGGTAGTTGTAGCCGATCTCGGAGTGCTGGTAATGGGGGGCGGGATCACGCGCCTGGGTGGCCAGCTTGCGGGCGTGGGCGATGAAATCAGCATCAGCAGAGACCAACATGCCGCCGCCCGAAGTGGTGATGATCTTGTTGCCGTTGAAAGAGAAGATACCGGCCCAGCCCAGCGTGCCCGGCGCCCGGCCTTTGTACGTGGCTCCCAGCGCCTCGGCGGCGTCCTCGATCACGGGGATCTCGTAACGTTGGCAGATGTCGAGAATCGGGTCGAGATCGGCGCTCTGGCCGTAGAGATGGACGGGGATAACCGCCCTGGGGGGCTTGCCCTGCCGGACTTTGCGCGCGATGGTTTCGATCACCAGCGCCGGGTCCAGGTTCCAGGACTCCCGCTCGCTATCGATAAAAACCGGCCGCGCACCCTGATAGATGATGGGGTTGACGCTGGCTGAAAAAGTCAGGGTCGAAACCAGCACTTCATCGTCCCGTTCCACGCCGGCCAGGATGAGGGCGAGATGGATGGCGGCGGTGCCGGAACTGAGTGCAAGCGCGTGTTGCGCGCCCACCACCTCGCAGAACTCGCGCTCGAAGGCATCGACATTGGGACCCAGCGGCGCGACCCAATTGCTATCGAACGCCTCTTGCACGTATTGCTGCTCGAGGCCGGACATGTGGGGTGGGGAGAGGTAAAGGCGTCTATTGGGCAAAACGGGTTGTCCTTGACAAATGTGTTGATTGGACTTATACTATCATTAGAAAAGCGGTATCGTAAGTCCTGGAAACCTTGGGTCTTCGTAGAAGACGCCTAGCTCCTGCTGAAATGCAGGGGGACAGACTGAAATCGAGGTCCAGGGAGAGCCGCTTTTATTTTTTGTCTGGCGCGGACGGGAGACTACCATAACGGTCGCTGAATCAATTCCTCGATGATGATTCTATCTTGGATAATCGAATAGTATTGATCATCATTTGCTTCGTACTTCTGATAAATGGCCCAGGCGATAAAATCAACGGCCTGAAGTCCTTTCACGGTGCGGGAGTCTTCTTGATGTATCAGGACGACCTCTTGTGGCACATGGGTAATTCCGTCACGAATCGCCACCTCCAATTCTCGCCTGAGCGACTTCTTGGTATAGCGCTTGTCGAGAACTAAATCTAAACGCGGCCACCTTAGCACACAATGAGCCACAATCCTGGCAACGGTTTCACGGTAGATATCCTCTGGATCATCTGGCGGACGCAGGATAGCTCGTTTATCGACAACAACAGCCACGATTTCGATATCTTCTTCAGCGATGCTCTGCAACAATCTGGTGATGACTCGATCTTCCGACGAAGCAGCCTTGAGTTCACCTACACGAGCCCTACGTCCCAATTTCTGACGGGCTCGTTTGACGTGTAGCTCAATCTTGCGAGGGCCACTGGCCGTAAGCACGGCAACAACCAGGACATGACTGTCCGAAAAGGGATCCACGTTGCCAGACTCGTCCAGAAAACCAACACGCATTTCAACCCACTATCGTACAAGTTCCGCGCTCGAAGGCATCGACATTGGGGCCCAACGGGGCGACCCAATTGCTATCGAACGCCTCTTGCACGTATTGCTGCTCGAGGCCGGACATGTGGGGCGGGGAGAGGTAGAGGCGAGGTCGTGTCATATTTGTATCAACCAAAGACGGTCTGCCAGATGTATTTTAGATCCTGCCAGAAGGAGTAGTTTTCGATGTACT
>DUEF01000397.1 GCA_011176555.1 Caldilineae bacterium | reverse complement strand
CAGGGCCAGAGCGCCGCCGCCAACATCACGCCGGCGAAGAATACCAATGATTGCCCGAAGATGAACAGACCGTGGAAGATGTAATTGTGCCCGAAATAAGCGAACCACAGGCCAAAGATCATCGCCACGATGTAACCGACGGTGATGGCGGCGTTGATATTGGTCTGCTGGCGTTGCTTCATCTTCACTTGCCCCGTGATGAAGTACGTCTCGATGGCCACCACCGCCATGGCGATGGTGTGGTAGAGCATGATGATGCGGCCCTCACGCTCCATCGGGTCTAACTGCATGCCTGTGATGCGTATCCAAACATCGCGGATGCCCCATTCGGCCATTGGCCCGGACAGCATCCCGAAAAAGACCGTCTCCAGGGCGATCAGGGCGATGGCGACCAGCACCAATCCTTTTGTCGAGCGAAAGAGAAATTGATAACGGCTTTTCAATGCCTGCATACTTCTAACTCCAGTGCGTGAACGACGATGAACAAGAAGTCATTGTTATAAAACATTTTACCACACACGCCATCAGGTGTCATTGACTTTTGTCAAGGCGAGAAGGATAAACCCGCAGTCTTGGGATGCTGTGCAGCAAAGACAGCCATCCGGATGCGGGTTTAGAAGAGTCTATGGGAGTTGTAGACTTTCAGGAGACATCAGGCGGCCTTCAGTTTCTTCATGAATCCCCAGGCGAAGGCCAACGCCATCAGCAGCAGTAGAGGAGCGAGGATGGTGAACACTACACTTTCGCTGAAGAAGAGGAATTGTTTGCCCAATTTCAAGAAGGCCAGGGCGATGCCGCCCAGATCGATGAGAATGCCGCCAATGCTCACGAAGATGAAGCCGCCGGGCGCCAGCTTGCGGGTCACGGCCAGGATCGGGACAATCACGATGATCAGCCCGGCGATGGCATGTACGATCACCAGCACGATGGTGTCGATTGTCGCCCCTTCCGGGCCGGTGAGGCGCGTGATGGCGATGGCGAGCAAACCAATGATCACGAATATCAGGTAGCCCTTTTCATACTTGGAGAAGAACTCGGAGACCAACCCCAACGAGAGCCCGGCCGGGATCAGCACCGAGACGATGACCACCCAGGGCGATCCCAACACCCCGTAGCCAAAGGCGATGAGCAAGAGCCCGGCAACCAACAGGACGGCAAATGAAATAATGTAATAGATATCGCTATTGGATTTGGTTTGGCGATAGTCGTCGAAAAATCGCCAGATCAGATACAGCGCCGTCAGGCCTGTAAGCAGTAAAACGAACCGATCAAGTAAGGTCATGATGGAATCCTCCTATGCAGAATGAATACGGTGAGTTGGCGGAGATTGTCGGTCTCCTTACATCCTGATTGTCACACAAAAACGTGCATCGCTGTGTGATCGATGTCACGTAACGATCACTTTTCAACGCAGAATTCGTTGCAGTTTCGCCCTGTCCCGAATGATCAAGCGTCCTCGCCCGGTCTCGACCATCCCCGCCTGCTCCAGCTTCGAGAGTGTCCGGGACACACTCTCGCGCGAAGCGCCCACCAGTCCCGCCAGTTCCTGATGCGTGATGCGCAACTCATTCTGGGGCTCGCCGTGATCGGCGTTTCGAGCGCTCTCTTCCAGCACCGTGTACGCCACCCGCTCTCTGATATTGCGAAAAGCGAAGGACTCCATGCGTCCCACGATGCGGCGAACCTCCAGCAGGCAGTCCCTTTGCACCAACGCCATCAACTGCGAACAGTCTGCACAGGCGATGTTGAATTCCTCTCGCTCCGCCCAGAGCAACGTGACATCCGTCATGGCCCGGGCAGTGCCCAACTGCGTTCCCCGATCCAACAACGGCACGGGGCAAAAGATGTCGCCGGGCCCGCGCACGCACAAAACACTCTGGTAGCCGTCGGGCGTCACCCGCTCGATCTTGATGCGACCTTCCGTTATCAGGTAGATGGCGGAAGCGGGATCTTCCTGGAGAAAAATCGTTTCCCCAGCACTGAATTTTCGTTCATGGAAGATCTCTCGCACTTTGAACCGGCGGGCTGGAGGCAGTTCCGCGAACGTTTCTGTTAGCACCGATGTTGGGGACAGATCGTTCATGGCGCCTCCCGCCACAGGAAGGGTGACTCGATTTGAGCTGCTTTGCTGAGCGCTTCAGGTTGGCGAACGACGATTTTGCTGCGCGTGCTATCGATGTACCCTTGCTCTCGAAAGAATGTAATGGCCCGACTGATCGCTTCCGGCACGGTGCAGATCTGCGCCGACAGCGTGATGATGGTGTACTCCCGCCTATCGATCGTTCTCCGGCCATGATCGCTCAACTCCAGCAGGAGCTTGGCGGTGCGGGCCTTTACCGTGCGGAAGGACAAATCCTCGAACTTGGAGACCAGCAGACGATTGCGAGCCGCCAGGATCGGCAACATGCCCTGGGCTATCGCCGGATGCGCATCAAGCAAAGTTTGGAAGCCCTCATGATCGATGCTCCACAGCCTGGAAACCCGAAACGCAATGGCCGTGGCCGCATTGTCCCCACCATCCAAAACCGCCACCTCGTTGAACATCGTCACCGGCTCCAGGACGGCCATGATGTTATCCTGTCCTGCTGGGCCCAGTTTGTGTAGATGCACCCGCCCCGATAGCAGCACGAACAAGCCCGAGCAGGGTTCTGCTTCCCGGCAGATCGTAACGCCCGCCGGGATTGTCGTGATGCGCCCGGCGGCGATGATGTCTTCCAGGCTGGCCTCGGAGAGCTTTTGGAAGTGCTCGAGACGGCCCATGCGTTCGATGAGGGTCTTGTTCATGTGTTTCTTTTGATTCTATCCGTGTTCCCCTATCCGTGTCAACAAAGCCCGATAGACGCGCCGCCGGACGGGTTCAGACCAATGCCGGGGATTTGCTCGATGGGCGGGAGATGATTGACAATGCCGGTCAGGAGAACCAGCCTTATGAATATCCGTAAGATCCTTTTGTCGACCGCCGCGCTCAGCGCTTTGGCCGGCTATATGCTCGTCCGCCCCCGCATGTTTGTACACCGGCTCGCCCAGTCGTCGCCCGACGTGTTGTTTTGCGCAGACACAACCGAGCGCGTCGTCGCTCTCACCATCGATGATGGCCCCCACGCCGTGCTCACCCCCATGATCCTCGATGCACTGGCGGAATACGGCGCTCACGCCACCTTCTTCCTCCTGGGCGAACGCATCCCCGGCAACGAAACGATTGTGCAACGCATCGTCGCCGAAGGGCACGAGTTGGGCAATCACACCATGATCGACGCACCCAGCATTCGCTTTTCCGAGGAGGAATTTGCTTCGCAACTCGCCCAGGCGGATGCGTTATTGTCGCAATTCTCGCCGGTGCGCTGGTTCCGTCCTGGCTCCGGTTGGTACAATCAGCGCCTACTGCGCCAAGTGCAGGAGCGCGGCTATACCTGTGTGGTCGGCTCCGTCTATCCCTACGACGCCCAACTGCGCTTGACGCCCGTGCTTTCCGCCTACATCCTCGTCAACGCCTTTCCTGGCGCCATCATCGCCCTGCATGACGGAACCTGGGAGCGCCGCCGCACCGTCGATGTCCTGCGCCAGACACTCCCCCGCCTCCAGGCGCGCGGCTACCGCATCGTCACCCTCTCGGAGCTTGTGGCCATCGAAGACTAAAGATTTTAGGTTGGATGCCTCCTGGAGGGACAAATCACGATTTGCCCGTATTGAGAGCATGAGAGAGATTGAGGAACGAAAAAAGACCCGCGCCGGGATGGCGTGAGTCCTTTTCCTGGGCGTCTGCTGACGGGCGTCCTTCAGTTGCTATTGTGGCAGGGGATCGGGTTCGGGGCAATGGCAGATTTGGGTGAAGCGTCCTTCACCACCCCTCCTTCCTGAATACTGACACCGTCTTGCCAGCGATCTCATCGCCAGGCGCGCCGGCGCCGAACAGGCCAAGCAAGGGGCCGAAGAAGTTGGGCACGCGCCAGGAAACGGTGGCCACCACGTCTCCGCCCGGATTGGCGGCCGCGGCCAGAGACACGTCGAAGTCGCCGATGCCTGCTTGCAGCGATTGCTGAGCGGCGGCCAGACCGCGACCCACGGGGTCGGTTTGGGCCACGGAAGCCACGCGGGCAGCCACATTGGCGGCGTTATTGGCGGTGACCGAGGCGTAGCCTGCCAGTGCCAGATTGACGAGCGCCAGAGCGAT
>DUEF01000396.1 GCA_011176555.1 Caldilineae bacterium | reverse complement strand
GCATCCAGGCCGAGGGCGTGCAGGCGGGCGGGGCGGGGTCTGCCGGTGGCGGGGTCCCAATCCCGCACCTGGTAGTAAAACGCCAGCATGGCCGCCAGGTCGGGCGCATAACCAGGGGTGGGGCCATCCTCGTAGGCCTTGAGCAGCGGCTTTGGTAGGGCGTCGTTGGCCGCGATCAGGCCGAAACGATGGTTGAGCGCGCGTTTGAGGGTGTAGATGCGTTCCCCCGCCCGCGCCAGGTCCTCTGCTTGCCATTGCCAACCGGTGACGGTGGCCCACAGCGCCAGCAGGTCGGGAATAGGAACTTCCTCGAAGTGGCAGATGATAGCGCTGTTGGTGAAAGCGCGGAAGTCCATCACCCGCGCCACCATCTCCATTTTCTCCAGCGATTCTTCCTGCGGATCGCCATAGGTGACGTTCAGTTCCGGCATCTCGCGCCCCTGCTCCCAGTGGTAGATGTCGCCCGCCATGTGGCAAGCACCGCGCGTGGCGGTGGCGTACACGATGCCCTGGCCCGAATGCGCGTGCACATCGTGGTAGGGGATTTCCAATTTATTGACGTGCATCGCTTGCTCGGAAACGCCCAGCGCCGCGCCCATGCGGGCCGCGCCCTGGGCCAGAAGATCGCCAAAGCCGCGACGATAAGCGATCTGTTCGATCAAGGCCAGGGCTGGTTCGGCGTCGCCCCACCGCAGCGCTAACCCGCCCGTCGTTGCCTGATCGATGACGCCGTGCTCGAACAGCCAATAGGCGAAGGCGATGGTGGAGCCGGTCGAGATGGTGTCCAGGCCGTAGATATTGCACAAGTGCCCGGCGTACGCGGCATGTTCGAGATTGTCAGAACCGATGAGTGGGCCAAAGGACACCGCGGTCTCGTACTCCGGGCCATCGACCACGCCCTCCACTCGTCCTGGCAGCTCGATTTCCCGGCCACAGGCGATGGGACAGCGGAAGCAGGGCACATGGCGCTTGAGATAGATGTCGCTCAGTTGCCCGGCGTTAATCTGATCCTCGATGCCGTTCAGGTCATTGGTGCTGTAATAACGCGCGGGCACATCGCCCACCACCGGCCCGAAATCCATGCTCAGCATGGTGCCGCCCAGGCGCATCATCTGCGCGGTGATGTCCTCGACCACGAGGTTGGTGACCTCGCGATTCACCTGCTTGTTGGCCAGGGCATCGTGCACCGGCACTTTGGCGCGGCCGCGCACCGCGATAGCTTTGAGGCGCTTACTGCCCATGACCGCGCCCATGCCGGTGCGGGCCGCGGCCCGACCATGATCGTTCATCACGCCGGCATAGAGCACCAGGTTTTCACCGGCCGGGCCGATGCAGGCCACGCGCACACGGCCGTCGTCCATCTGCGCCCGCACCGCGTCCTGGGTCTCGTACATGTCCAGGCCCCAGAGATCACCGGCATCGTGCAGGCGGGGCGCCTGGCCCTCGCGTATCTCCAACCACACGGGCTGTGCGGCCTGACCGCTGATGATGATGCCGTCGTAGCCCGCGCGGCGCAGTTCCGGCCCCCAGTAGCCGCCGGAATTCCCTTCGCCGGTGAGTCCGGTGGCGGGAGAGCGGGCCACGACCGAGAATCGGCCAGCGGCCGGCGTGATCGTGCCCACCAGGGGGCCGGTCATGAAGATGAGGGGGTTATCCGGCTCCAGGGGATCGGTGTCGGGCCCGACCATATCGGCCAGATAGCGGGCTCCTAACCCGCTCCCGCCGATGAAGTCGCGCGCGTAGTCGATGTTGAGCGCTTCATCCCACAGTTGGCAGGTGTTCAAATCGACGCGAAGAATTTTGCCCATGTAGCCGGGAAGACGAATGGCGGGCGCGGAAGTATAGGTCTGGGTTATTGCCATAGCTTGGGTTCAGGGAAAATGCACCAGACCTCCGGGAGGTGGCGATAGGTTGTCGCCATTTTCATAAAATCCTGCCAGCAAATGGGTTGGTTTCAACACCAATCCTTGCCGCCACCTCCCGGAGGTCGGATATGAAGCTAGAAATCTACGGTTTGGCCATCATACATACTGAGGAAAAGGCGTTCCAGATCCTCGCGTTCGGGGATGCGTACGCCGCTGATGAAGGTGCCGTCGCCTTCGGCGAATTCACACAAGAGCTCCAATTTGCGCTCGTAGTCGCCGCGATCGATGCCCATGTCCTGAGCGGTCAGGGGTTGATCGACCCGGCGGTGCAAGTCGCGGATGGCGGCGATCACGGCCTTGGCGGCTGTGGGTTCATCGGCGTCGCCCTCCGGCAGGCGCAAGGCGTGGGCGATGTCGCGGAAACGGGTCAGCTCGGGTTCTTTCGCCATGTATTCCAGGGTGTAGGGCAGGCAAAGGCTGACGCTGCGGCCATGCGGGATCTTGAAGAAACCGCCAAAGGCGTGGCCCATGGCATGCGCCAGTGAAGCCCACGAGTTGATGAACCCGAGACCGGCCAGGGTGGCGGCATTGGCCATGTGTTCGCGCGCTTCCACGTCGTGCGGCTCCTGATACGCCCGCGGCAAGTACTCGAAGACAAGTTGTGTGGCCTTGAGGCAGATGCCATCGGTGAAGTCATTGCGGAAAGTGGAGAGGTAGCCCTC
>DUEF01000395.1 GCA_011176555.1 Caldilineae bacterium | reverse complement strand
TACGGCCTGATCATGCCCGACCAGGAGGTGCTGGTGGGCCGCGTGGGCGGCGTCGTGCGCTGTATCTTGGATCAAGTGGCGCTGGTCATCGCCGAAACCGAGGCCCAGGCCGAGGCCGCACTCGACCTGATCGATATCGAATACGAGGATTTGCCTTCGGTGTTCAGCATCGCAGAGGCCATGGCCCCGGAAGCGCCCATCGTTCATCCTGAAAAGGGCGATTCCAATGTCCTGCTGCATTACAAAATCCGTCACGGCGATGTCGAAGCGGCCTTTGCTCAGGCCGATGTGATCGTCGAGGGCGAATACAGCACGCATCCGCAGGAACATGCTTTCCTGCAAACGGAATCGGGTGTGGCGCACGTGCGCGCCGACGGCAAGGTGGAAATCTTTACCGGCGGACAGTGGATGCACGAGGACCGCGAGCAAGTGGCGCACGCCCTGGGCCTGCCAGATGACATGGTCGTCATCCATTATGCGGGCATCGGCGGCGCGTTTGGCGGCAAAGAGGATATGAGCGTGCAGATCATCCTGGGGCTGGCCGCCTACAAATTGCGGCGACCGGTGAAAGTCGTGTGGTCGCGCAGCGAATCGATTATCGGGCACCACAAACGTCATGCCAGCGTGGCCCGCGCCAAATGGGGGGCGACGAAGGATGGCCGGGTGATCGCCATGCAGGTCGATGTCAGCACCGATGCCGGGGCGTATGCCTACACCTCGACCAAGGTGCTGGGCAATCTCACCCTGGCTTGCCTGGGCCCCTACGACATCGCCAACGCCCATGTCGACGCCCGCACCGTCTACACCAACAACATCGCCGCCGGCGCCTTTCGTGGCTTTGGCGGGCCGCAGGGCCACTGGATCGCCGAAATGCAGATGAACCGGCTGGCCGAGGCTCTGGACATGGATCCGGTGGAATTGAGGATGCGCAACGTGCTGCGCGAAGGCTCCACCATCGCTACCGGCAGCGAGATGCCGCCCGGCGTGACTGTCGGCCAGGTGCTGGAACAGACCGCGCTGGCGGCCGGTTGGCGACAGACCGAATCCGGCTGGGCCCGACCGGCGTCCGCCGCCCCACCGCTCGAACTGCCACCCACCCACCGCGTGCGCTCCCTCGACGCCTCACCCGGGCGCAAAGCGCGCGGGGTGGGCATCGCCGCCTCCTTCAAAAACGTGGGCTTCAGTCTCGGCGCGCCGGAAGAATGTTACGCTACGGTCGAATTGCACGGTGATGGCGAAATCGAGCGGGTGGTGCTGCGCCATGCCGGCGCGGAAGTGGGCCAGGGTTCGCACACGGCCTTCCGCCAGTTCGTAGCCGAAGCGCTGGAGCTACCGGTCGAACGCGTGGAGTTGATCGCCAGTGACACCGACGAAACCGACAACAGCGGCAGCGTGAGCGCCAGTCGCATGACGTTCATGGCGGGCAATGCCATCCTGGGCGCGGCCCAATTGGCGAAACAGATGTGGGAAGACGAGGAGGACAGGCCCTGCATCGCCACCTACCGCTACACGCCTCGCCCCACCAGCGGTTATGACCCCAAAACCGGCGCGTCAGACCCCAACATCACCTATGGCTACTGCGTTCAGGCCGCGGAGGTGGAAGTCGATCTCGACACCGGCCACATCACCGTGTTGCGGCTGTGGTCGGGCAACGACGTGGGCAAGGCCGTCAATCCCCAGCAGGTGGAGGGCCAGATCGAAGGCGCGGTGGCCCAGAGCGTCGGTTGGACCATCCAGGAGGATTTCAAGCAGGAAAATGGCCGGGTGCTGACCAACCAGTTGAGCACCTACCTGATTCCCACCGTGCTGGATGTGCCGGTGGAGATGCACCCCATCGTCCTGGAATATCCTGATCCGCAAGGGCCGCTGGGCGCGCGCGGCATGGCCGAAATGCCCTTCATCCCCACCGCTCCCGCCATCACCGCTGCCGTACACGCCGCCACCGGGGTCTGGTTCCACGACCTGCCCCTCTCGCCTGAACGGGTGGCGATGCGATTGGCAAGGGGGAACTAAAACATGAATTTTGCGGCATTCGACCTTGAAATAACCAAAATTCTGCCGGAAAACACCTACAACTTGATGGATTACGCGCCACTGGGCATTTCCTGTGCGGCTGCGGCGCTGAGTGGCCGCGTTGAGCCGATCATCTGGCAGGGCGTTCCGGGCATGAGCAAAGCGCAATGTCAGGAGATGGTTGCAGAGCTTGGCGAACTCGTGGCCGCGGGCTACCGGCTTGTGACCTGGAATGGCTGCGCTTTCGATTTCCAGGTTCTCGCCCAGGAGTCGGGCATGGTCGATGAATGCGGAGCATTGGCGCTGAACCATATCGACCTGATGCTGCTCGCCACATTCACCAAAGGCTATTTCCTCGGCCTCGATAAAGTGCTGCAAGGGGCGGGAATCAAAGGGAAGGTGAAGCAGGTGAAGCTGAAAGACGGCTCGATCATGCGCGACATGGCTGGCGGCAAAGCGCCTGAGTTGTGGGCGCAGGGCGAACACGAAGCCGTGCTGACCTATCTGCGGGGCGATGTGCAGGGGTTGCTCGAACTGGCTGAAGTGGTGCAACGGCGGAAACGCATGAACTGGAAAAGCGCTCGCGGCAATCCGCAAAACATCCGAGTCCCAAAACTACTCACGGTGAAAGAGTGCTTTGGCATTCCGGAGCCTGATGTGTCATGGATGTCGAACCCGCCGCGGCGGAAGCAATTTGTCGATTGGATACCGGACTGGAAACGTCAAGTTTTCGGTGCGGCGTAACCGAGAGGGTTGAAAATGATTTTCTTTGATAAACTCGTCCTCATCCGCGGCGGCGGCGATCTGGCCACCGGCGTCGCTTATCGCTTGCATCAGGCCGGATTCCCGATCATCGTCACCGAGGTGGCCGCGCCCACGGCTGTGCGCCGCACCGTGGCCTTTGCCCAGGCCGTGTTCTCCGGCGAGCACACGGTCGAGGGCGTGACGGCTGTGCGGGTGGAGCAGGCTGCTCGGGCCAGGGAGATGGCGTTGGCGGGAGGCGTGCCGGTGCTGGTTGACCCGCGCGATGGTGTGATCACCACTCTGCGCCCGGCCATTCTCGTTGACGCCCGCCTGCTCAAACGCCCCAACGTCGCCAGCAAGAAGCAGGCTCCGCTGGTCATTGGCCTGGGGCCTGGCTTCACGGGTGGCGTCAACTGCCACGCCGCCATCGAAACCAATCGCGGGCACTGGCTGGGGCGGGTGCTGTGGGATAGCGCCGCGCAAGCCAATACCGGCATCCCCGGAGTCACCCTCGGTTTCCGGGAAGAACGTATTCTCCGTTCCCCTGCCGCCGGCGTCTTTCACCCGACCGTCGATTTTGGCGATCACGTCGAGCAAGGCCAGACGGTCGGACACATCGACGCAGACGGAGCCAGCACGCCGGTCAAACCCCGGCTGAGCGGTGCGGTGCGGGGATTGGTGCATCCCGGCCTCAGCGTCCACAAAGGCATGAAGATCGGCGATGTGGACCCGCGCGACGATCCCACCTACATCTTCACCATCAGCGACAAATCGTTGGCCATTGGTGGGGCGGTGCTGACGGCGGTGTTGATGTGGATGAATCGGCGGAATGCTGAATGAAGACGAACCAAGACATCAAACAAGGTGAACAAGTGGTAATTGTCGGCATTTCCGGCAGTTTGCGCGAGGTCAGTTACACCCGCATGGCCGTACAGATCGCTTTGGAAGGCGCACAAGAGCGCGACGCGGCGGTGAAAATGCTCGATCTGCGAGACTACGATCTCGTCTTCTGCGATGGCAGCGGTGATGAAGGCGAGCGAGCGCCCGGTGTGCTGCGGCTGCGCCAGGCGGTGAGCGAAGCTCACGGCGTCATTTTGGGCTCGCCTGAATATCACGGCAGCTTCAGCGGCGTGCTCAAAAACGCCCTGGATTTGATGGGTTTCGACCAGTTCGGCGGCAAGATCGTGGGTTTGGTCGGCGTGTCGGGCGGGAGCATGGGCGCGGTGAATGCGCTAAACGACTTGCGGCGGGTAGCGCGCTGGGTGCACGCCTGGGTGATTCCGCAGCAAGTTTCGATCCCGGAAGCGTGGAATCATTTCGACGACGAGGGCCGGTTGGACGACGAAGAACTGGCGGAGCGATTGCGGGAGGTGGGGCGACAGGTGGCCCGTTTCGCCTACCTGCACCACTCGGAACAGGCGCGGCAATTCATGGCGCTGTGGGAGCAGGCGCTGGCGAACCCCGGGGGGGATTTGGAATGACTGGCGGCGTCTGAGTTCATGAACCTCACAGCGGCTTTACGTGTTCAAAAGGGCAGTGTCGTCACCTTTACCGGCGCGGGGGGCAAAACC
>DUEF01000394.1 GCA_011176555.1 Caldilineae bacterium | reverse complement strand
TTCCCGCGCTCCACGTAAATCACGCCGAACCACGACACCCATTTGCCGATAATCGGCCCGGAAGCCAACTCGCGCTTGGCGATGGGAACCACGTAACGCTTGCCCCTGAGCAAACCGACAATGACGAATGGATCGACGTAGTGAATATGGTTGTAATACAGCAACACCGGCCCCGCTTCCGGGAGACGCTCGACGCCCTGTTGATCGATGCGCACCAAAATACGAATGAGCATCTGCAACGCCCAATGCCAAAACCGCCGCCCCCAACGCCGCGGCGCATCGGGGCCGGTGAGATGATCAAAGCCCTGTTTCATCCTTCGAATCTCTCTGCTAATCGCATAACCTCGTCGACCACCTGCCCGCCGCTCATGCCATCGGTGTCGATGATGATGGCGTCGCTGGCCGCGCGCAGGGGGGCGGTTTTGCGGGTGCTGTCGTAGGCGTCTCGCGCTCGCATCGCCGTCAGGATGGCCTCCGGATCGGCGTCCTGGCCGCGCTGTTGTAACTCCAACCAACGTCGGTGCGCTCTTTCTTCCGGTGAGGCATCGAGATAGATCTTCAACGGCGCTTCTGGCACGACCACTGTGCCGATGTCCCGACCCACCATCACCACCCGGCCCTGGGCGGCGATGCGGCGTTGTTGGCGGGTGAGCGCGGTCCGCACGGCCGGGTAAGCGCTAACAGCCGAGACATTGGCGTCCACAACGGCTGTCCGTAGCGCCCAGGTCACGTCCTCGCCGTCGATCAGCACGGTGTACTGGCGGCCATCGTCGACGGTCGGAGCCATGACATCGATGTGGATGGTCGCGGCCAGTTCGCCGACCGCGGCTTCGTCGGCAATGGGAATGCCCCGGGCCAGGGCGGCTTGGGTGACGGCCCGGTACATGGCGCCGGTGTCGAAATAGAGAAAACCGAGGCGTTGCGAGACGGCCTCGCCGACCGTGCTCTTGCCGGATGCGGCCGGGCCGTCGATGGCGATGATGGAAGGTGGGGTGGAAGTCATAGAGGTCGGGGGTCGGAGATCGGAGGTCGGAGATCAGAGGCTTGTGCTGAGCGAAGTCGAAGTATCGGGGGTGCGTTCATTCTTGTAAACACGGATACGGGAACACGGATTTTTCAATTTTTGATCCGTGTTTCCCCTATCCGTGACAACAATTCTTTTTGGTCGTGGCTACGGCGCCTTCCGCTTTTCCGGCTTGGAGGCTTTGATAGCGTTGGCGGCGCGGCGTTGGCGGGCGGTGAGTGGTCGCCATTGGCCGGGGCGCAGGTCGCCGATGTGCAAGGAGGCCATGCGCACGCGCACCAGGCGCAGGAGGTCCAGCTCCACGGCCTGGCACATGCGACGGATCTGGCGTTTGCGGCCTTCGGTGATGATGAAGGCCAACCAGGCATGTCGGGAATCCAACTGCGGATCGAGCCAAAAACGCTGTTCGACCGGGATTTTATGCAGATGCCGCACGCGAGCATGGGCCATGCCATCTTCCAATTCGATGCCTTTGCGCAACTTGCGCAGGGCCGGTTCCGGCACGCGACCGGCGATCTGCACCCAGTATTCCTTCTCGTGCTGGAAGGAAGGATGGGTCAAGCGATAAATCAAGTCGCCGTCATCGCTCAACAGCACCAGGCCCTCGCTCAGGTAATCGAGACGGCCAACCGGACGCAGGTGGTGAAATTGCGGCGGCACCAGGTCGAGAACGGTTTGGCGTCCTTCCGGATCATGGCGGGTGGTGAGCACGCCCACGGGTTTGTTCAACAACAGGGTCATGGACTCGCCCTGCCGTAGCTTCACTTCCCGACCATCCACCGTGACCCGATCTTTTTGCGGATCGATCTTGACGCCCATCGCGTAGATCGTCCGGCCATTGACCTGCACCCGACCTTGTTCGATCAATCGATCGGCGGCGCGGCGAGAGGCCACGCCGGTATGCGCGAGGTATTTGTTGAGTCGCATCGGTTCTTGGGTCATTGCTCTGGGGCTGGCCTCACCAGCTCGAATCGAATCGGTACATCGGTCATTTTATCCTCGCCCAGCCAAATCTGGTAAAGACCGGCGGGTTCGTTGTTGGCAGAGAAACTGATGGCCCGGTAGGTGCGAAGCTGGCCCACTTGCCAATGCTGCAACAACAGCGGCCGAGAATCCGAACGCAACGCATACAGCGAGCCGTCGGGCGCTGTGACTTTGTTCAACGCATTTTGGCGCAGTTGCAAATCCAGCCATTGCCAGTTATCGAAGTAATAGTCCAGTAAACGGGGGGTTTCAGTAAAACGGTCGGGGCTACCGAGGACGACGGCCAGTGCGTCGCCATGACCGTTGTTGGCCGCGGCGATGAGCACCTGGCCGGCGGCGTCGGTGGTGCCAGTCTTGACGCCGTAAGCGCCATCGTAGGTGGTGAGCAGCAAATTGGTGTTGGTCAGCGGGTAGCCGGCGATGTTGATCTGCGGCGTGGCCACGACTTGGGCGATCACAGGATTGTCGAGTGCGCGTTGGGCCAGGGCGAGCAAGTCGCGGGCGCTGCTAACATGGCCGGGCGCATCCAGACCGTGCGGATTGGCGAAATGGGTCTCGTGCAGGCCCCATTCGGCCGCGCGCTGGTTCATTCTTTCGACAAAGACAGCTTCGCTGCCGGCCGCGGCAATGGCCAGGGTCATGGCCGCGTCATTGCCCGATGGCAGCAAAGCGCCGTACAACAACGCCAGCACGCTCACCTGATCGCCGGCCGACAGGCCCATGCTGGCATTGCCGATGATGGCCGCGGCGGGCACGGTGACGATTTGATCGGGGCTGAGGCTCTCCAGCGCGACCAGGGCTGTCATCAATTTGGTCGTGCTGGCCATGGGCAGGGGCGAATCGGCGTTCTCGCTCCACAGCACGGCGTCGCTGGCGCGATCCACCACGGCGGCGGCCTTTGCTTCGATCTCGGGGCCTTGCTTGACAGCCATGAGCGAATCGATTTGACCTGACGTCAGGCGCAGGGGATAATCGTGGCCACTGCGCAACACCGGCGGCCCGGCGCCAACACAGGCCAGCGCCAACAAAACGAGCGTAAACAGCCACCAGCGGTCGTTGCGCCGTGGTCGGCTATTTGACGCGCTCGTCCTGGCGTCATACAATCGCTGGCGTTGTCCTTGTCGAACTGGCTTCACGGCTACCTGTTTGTTGCGTTGGAGGAATTTGCTTCAGCATGGTAGCACGTTCAGGCCAGAAAGAGGAAATGACGTAAGCCGGGAAACCGGGAAACCTGTAGACCGGAAAATCAGTAGGCCGGGGATAAACTGCGCCAGTCCGAACCATCCCGGTGTACTGGTTTCCAGGTTTCCTGGTCTACTGGCCTACCATTATCATGACTTTTCATTACACGCGCCAAACCACAGATGGCCAGGCCCGGCTGGGTGTGTTCAGCACCCCGCATGGCGATATCCGTATGCCCGCTTTCGCGCCGGTGGGCACGCAAGCCAGCGTCAAAACCCTGACGCCGGAAGAAGTGAAGGCGGTGGGCGCTGATCTGATCCTGGCGAACACCTACCATCTCTACCTGCGTCCTGGCCCCGACCGGGTGGCTGACTTCGGCGGCCTGCACCGGTTCATGGGCTGGGATGGCCCCATCCTCACCGACAGCGGCGGTTTCCAGGTCTTCTCGCTGAACGATCTGCGCAAGGTCAGCGCCGAGGGCGTGCTGTTCAAATCGCACCTCGACGGCAGCAGCCACTTTTTCAGCCCGGAGAAGGTGATGGAGATCCAGGCCAAGCTGGGGGCCGACATCATCATGGCCCTCGACGAGTGCCCGGACCCGCTGGACCGGGCTTACAACGAAGAGGCGCTGGCCCGCACCCACGCCTGGGCCGTGCGCTGCGCCGAGCACCAACAACGCCCGGACGAGCAGGCGCTGTTCGGCATCGTGCAGGGCGGCATTTTTCCTGATTTACGCTTGCACAGCGCCAAATTCCTGCGCGAACTAGACCTGCCCGGTTACGCCATCGGCGGCCTGGCCGTGGGCGAAACCAAGGCGCAGATGTACGACATCCTGGATGTGGTCATGCCCGCCTTACCCACGGACCGGCCCCGCTACCTGATGGGCGTGGGTGCGCCGGATGACATCGTCGAGGCGGTGGCCAGGGGCGTGGACCAGTTCGATTGCGTGCTCCCCACCCGCATCGCTCGCAATGGCGCCATCTTCACCCGCCACGGCCGGCTCAACCTGCGCAACGCCCGCTTCGCTTACGAACACGGGCCGCTGGAGGAGGGCTGCGACTGCTACACGTGCCAGCGCTTCTCCACCGGTTATGTGCACCATCTCATCCGCAGCAAGGAGATTTTGGGCCTGCGCCTGACCTCGTTGCACAATCTCCGCTTCCTGGAACGCCTGATGGAACAGATCCGGGAACACATCGCCGCCGGGACGTTTTACGAGTTCAAGGATGCGTTTTTGGCGGATTATCTTGGACGTGGTGCGTGATGCGTGGTGCGTATCCGACCGATCGACTTATCGACCGCACGACCGCATGACCGATTGACTGATTCACCGCACGACTGATCGACCAAATCCGAAATTCGCATTCCGCAATCCGAAATTGATATGTCAACCATCCAAGCAATCATCCTCGGCATCGTCCAGGGCCTGACCGAATTCCTGCCTGTCAGCTCATCCGGCCATCTGGTGCTGGTTCCCTGGTGGCTGGGCTGGGAGAACCCCGGCCTCGCCTTCGACACGCTCCTGCATTGGGGCACGCTCCTGGCGGTCGTCATCTACTTCTGGCGCGACTGGTGGGAGATGCTCCTGGCGGTCGTGAACAGGATCAGGGGCCGGGCTACAGACGGCAAAGATCGCCTGCTCCTGCTCATCATCATCGGCTCCCTCCCCGCCGCCGTCATCGGCTACCTGTTCGATGATTTCTTCGAGTCATTGTTCCACAGTCCCGCCGCGGCCACGTTTTTCATGATCCTCACCGGGTTCATCCTCGTGTTCGCCGAGCGCTGGCATCGCACGGGCGGCTCCATCACCAACATCAAGCTGGTGGATGCGCTGTTCATCGGCTTCGCTCAGGCTCTGGCCATCGCGCCGGGCATCAGTCGCAGCGGCAGCACCATCGCCGCGGGGCTGGTGCGGGGCCTGGATCGGCCATCCGCCGCCCGTTTCTCCTTCCTGCTGGGCACGCCCATCATCTTTGGCGCCGGTCTGTTCAAATTGAAGGATCTGGCGGACGTGGGCGTGACCGGCATCGCGCCCATCACCCTCCTGGCGGGATTCCTGGCGTCCGCCATCGCCGGTTTCCTGTGCATCCGCTGGCTGCTGCGCTACCTGCAAAGCCATTCGCTGTACATTTTCGCCATCTGGGTCTGGATCGTGGCGGCGCTGTCGTTGATTCGATACGTCGTGATCTCGTAGGGTGGCGAAGCCGCAACCAAAAAGTGACGTATTGCGTGTTCCGTGTTCCGTTCTCTTGATGCCGATCCAACGGAATACGCAACACGTAAAGGAGCCTTTCCCATGTCCGCACTAACCCAATCCCCCGCCTGGCGAGCGCTGCAAGCGCATCATCAGGACATCGCTTCCATCCACATGCAGGAGCTGTTCGCTGATGACCCGGAACGTTTCCAGCGCTTCGCGCTGCGTTTGGACGACATCCTTTTCGACTATTCCAAGAACCGCATCACCGCCGAGACGATGCGACTGCTCATCGATCTGGCCCGTCAAGCGGGTTTGTCTGAGATGATCGAGGCGATGTTCAGCGGCGAAAAGATCAACACGACCGAAAACCGGGCGGTGTTGCACGTGGCCCTGCGCAATCGCTCGAACCGCCCCATTTTCGTCGATGGCGAGGATGTGATGCCTGAGGTGAACCGGGTGCTGGCGAAGATGGCCGGGTTCAGCGAGGCTGTGCGGTCTGGTGAATGGCGGGGCTACACGGGCAAACGCATCACCGATGTGGTCAATATCGGCATCGGCGGCTCCGATCTGGGCCCGAAAATGGTGACGCTCGCCCTGACGCCTTACGTGCACCCCGACCTCCGCTTTCACTTCGTCTCCAACGTGGATGGCACGGACATCAGTGAAACCCTGAAGGCTGTCGAGCCCGAAACCACGCTTTTCCTGATCGCTTCCAAGACCTTCACCACGCAGGAGACGATGACGAACGCGCACACGGCCCGGGACTGGTTCCTGGCCGCGGCGGGGGATGAAACGCACATCGCCGAGCATTTCGTGGCTATGTCCACCAACAGGGAAAAAGTGACCGCATTCGGCATCGATCCTGAGAACATGTTCGAGTTCTGGGATTGGGTGGGGGGCCGCTATTCGCTGTGGTCGGCCATCGGCCTGTCCATCGTCATCGCCATTGGCATGGACAACTTCGAGGCGCTGCTGGCCGGCGCGCACAAGGTGGATGAGCACTTCCGCGCCACGCCTTTCGAGCGCAACATCCCCGTGACGATGGCGCTGCTGGGCGTGTGGTACAACAACTTCTTCGGCGCACAGAGCCACGCCATCCTGCCTTACGACGAATACCTCAGCCGTTTCCCCGCCTATTTCCAGCAGGGCGACATGGAGAGCAACGGCAAGGGCGTGGACAAGGCCGGGCGACCGGTGGATTACAGCACTGGCCCCATCATCTGGGGTGAACCGGGCACGAACGGCCAGCACGCCTTTTACCAGCTCATCCACCAGGGCACCAAGCTGATCCCCGCCGATTTTCTGGCCCCGGCCCGCTCGCAGAACCCCACCGGCGAGCATCACGCCATCCTCATCTCCAATTTCCTGGCCCAGACCGAAGCGTTGATGCGAGGCAAGACCACGGCTGAGGCGCGGGCGGAACTGCTCGCTCAGGGCGTGTCCGGCGCACAACTCGACCTGCTGGCCGCGGCCAAGACCTTCCCCGGCAATCGCCCCACCAACGCCATCCTCTTCCGCAAACTCACGCCCGAAACCCTGGGTGCGCTCATCGCCCTGTACGAGCACAAGATCTTCACCCAGGGCGTGATCTGGCACATCAACTCCTTCGACCAGATGGGGGTCGAACTGGGCAAACAGTTGGCCAAAGCGATCCTGCCCGAACTGGAGGACGACGAGCCGGTGCACAGCCACGACGCCTCCACCAACGGGCTGATCAATTATTTTAAGGCCCTGCGCTAATCAACCGTCATGTCGAGTGAAGCGAGACATCCCCTGACAAACGCACACACGGTTCATCAAGGCCCTGCGCTAATCAACCGTCATGTCGAGTGAAGCGAGACATCCCCTGTCAAACGCACACGCGGTTCATCAAGGGGATTTCTCCTCCTTGCAGTCGTCGAAATGACGTGCTGGGCTAGCTCGACCGCCTGATCTCCTCGCCCAGCAACTCGCGCAAGATGGCGATCATGGTGGCATAGGTCGGATCCATGCCAAAGTAGGAAAGATTGCGGCTGCCCAGGTTCTTGCCCTTGCTGAACGGCGTATCGGAGGCGTAGTGGAGGATGCCGACCGGGAAGGGTGCGCCATGCAGATCGACCAACTCGTTGTAGGGATAACGCTTGGGCCGCACCATTTCGTAGATGCTGCTGAGATACGGCCCCGCCTCCATCTCCATGTCGGTGTAACCCTCGGTGTGGAAAACCGACATGTAGCCCTCATTTTGCAGAAAAGTGCCGGGCACGGTGATCGCTTTTTGGTTGTCAAGCACCGCGCCGTAGACCAGGTAGGGGGCCACCTCGTCGGCGCTGAAGCAATTATCGAACAGGTAGGTGTTGAGGGATTGCTCGTCATGCACGACGCCGGGGATCATCACATCGCCGATGCGGCCATTGAGCGTGGCGGCCTTGCCCATGATAAACACGCCCCGGATTTCGGCGATGTTGCGCGCGATCTCGGTCAAAACCTGGTAGGCCGCCATGCCCAGGGGGTAATCGACATTGACGATCAAAGCTTCGCTTTTGGCCAGATGCTCGATGCCGGGCAGGCGCAAACGCGCGTCCAGATACTGCGGCTGCAGATCTCGCACCGCCACCACTTGCACCTCGATATCGAAGGCGTTCTGCTCGCTGGGAACCCGCAGGATGCCAACGCTGCGCTCGTGGGCGATGCGCTCGGCCTCCGCCTCGGAATGGATGCTTTCGTATTTCTTCCAGGCGTAATACAAAAAATTCTCGCGACTGCTGGGCACGTTCTGCTCCAAAATATCGTGGTATTCACGCTGCAAATCCTCGGAGCCAGAGGCGTGGATCAGGGCGTGCAGGTCGTCCTCACGGATGAGCGGGTAGCCGCTGAGCAGATTGGCCAGGCTGTGGATGTTGCTGGAGACGAAGTACACCGGCCGGGTCTCAAAGTCGATATCCGGGGCCGAGCGTTCGACGTTCAGCCACCAGTGACGCGTGGCCCGTTTGTAATCGGCCAGGGAACCGGATAGCGAACGGATAGCGATTTCCTGCTTGTTGTGAGCAATGTCGAGCAGCTTCTCTGGCATCTGCTCCCGCCAGATGTTGTGCAGCCGCTCCCAATCGTCCGCGGCGACGCCCGTCTCTTTCGCCAGTTTTGCACACCAAACCTGGGCGTGCGCCTGCTCGGTGCAAGCCATCTGTTCGAGTAAAGCGACGATGGCGGGACGATTGAGAATGCGTCGGAGTTTGCGGCGCTCGATCTGGTAGGCAGTAAGCATGGGAATCAGATCGTCGATGTCCGAGCGGCTGGCGATGTACACGGCCAGGGTCTTATCCCCATCGTAAAAACTGCGACGGCGTCGCCCCGGTGCGCTGACCTCTTGCCACGAGTCCAGATCGGTGTAGCCATGTCTGGCGAAGACCTGCGCAGACTGGCCCATCACCACCAGAGTCACCTGGTTGAAACATTGAGGAAGGCGCAAAACGGCATAGATGAAGGCGGCCATGTCCGGCTCGGGCGCGTCCGCTCTCACATGCAGGGCCGAGTGCATGCCCTTGTGCGCTTCTTCCAGTGTCTTGATAGGCACGGCGCGGCTACTGCGCAAGAGCGAGTAGTACGTGCGTACGTACAGTTGGATTTCTTCGTTGCCTGAGGCGGGAATGGTTCGATCCATGATAGAAAACAAAGTGGTAGTGATTTGAAACCGTCGTCCTTGGTAGTCGTCCAGAAATAACCTCCGGGAGGTGGCCGCTAAGGTCCCGACAAACGAAGTGGTGTTGGCCACCTCCCGGAGGTTGAATCAGGAAGTTATTCTTAGACGGTTACTTAACGAGACGGAAAGCTGCCCGGAGGCGCGTACCAGTCTGTCAGATCGATACCGGTGACGGTTTCCCCGGGGCCAACGATCACGGGCACGAGGTCGTGGCTGGGGCAATCCGCACGCAGGCCGCAAAGCACGAACTCGGTGTAGCCGCCACCATAATCTGATTCGCCAGACAGGACATAGGCGATGACGTGGTAGGAACCAGGTGGAACCGGTAGGGAATAAGTCGCCTGGTCGAGTGCAGTGTCCACGGTGTAGGATTCGCCCGAATCCAGGTTGGTAGCGACCACCTGTTGCGGTGGAATCTGATCGGAAGGATAGCTCAGTGCGCCAGTGATGACGCCCTCCAACACAGGCGGCGTGGCGGTAGGCGACACCGTTATCGTGCAGGCTGCGAGAAAGATAGAGATGAGGACGAGCAGCAGTAGGGACGCACCCTTGCGGTCGCCCGATAGTCGGAGGACGCTCATAGTCCGAGTATAGGCGGACGGGTCGGAGTGTGTCAAACAACCATCGGCTTGACGACCTTCGGGAGGTGGGAATGCAGCTTGTTTCCAACGCATATTCTGCGCCCACCTCCCGGAGATCTTGGTAAAACGCTCTGGACAGAAGCCGCAAAAACATGTATAATTAGACGAACTTATGTTCTAGCTTCATTCACCAATCCTCAATCCGCAATCCCCCATGCCCTCCTTCCAACTCGTCTCCCCCTTCCAACCCACCGGCGACCAGCCTGCCGCCATCGCCGCCCTGGCTGACGGCCTCACGCAGGGCATGAAGCGCCAGACCATGTTGGGCGCCACCGGCACCGGCAAGACCTTCGTTATGGCGCGCATCATCGAGCAGGTGCAGAGGCCGACGCTGGTGATGGCCCACAACAAGACCCTGGCCGCGCAGCTCTACGCCGAATTCCGCGAGTTCTTCCCCCACAACGCGGTCGAATACTTCGTCAGCTACTACGATTACTACCAGCCCGAGGCTTATCTGCCCCGCACCGACACCTACATCGAAAAGGACTCCTCCATCAACGACGAGATCGACCGTTTGCGCCTGGCCGCCACCTCCTCGCTGTTCAGCCGCCGCGATGTGATCATCGTCGCCTCGGTCTCGGCTATTTACGGCCTGGGTAGTCCGGAGGACTATGGCCGGGTGGTGCTCAAGTTGGAACTGGGAGAAATGCGGCGGCGTAACAACCTGCTGCGGCATCTGGTCGACATCCACTACAGCCGCAACGACACGGCCCTGCAAGCCGGTAAATTTCGGGTGCGGGGCGACACCCTCGAGATCATGCCCGCCTACGGAACCACCGCCTACCGCATCGAGTTCTGGGGCGACGAAATCGAGCGCATGACCGAGGTGGACCCGCTCACGGGGGAGATGCTGCGCGGCATGGAAGAGCTGGAAATCTACCCCGCCAAGCACTTCATCACCCCCCAGGACAAATTGAACGAGGCGATTGAGGATATCGAGCAGGAGCTGGTGGGGCAAGTCAAACTGTTCGAGGAACAGGGCAAACTGCTAGAGGCGCAACGCCTGCAACAACGCGTGAACTACGATTTGGAGATGTTGCGGGAAGTCGGGTACTGTTCTGGCGTCGAGAACTACTCCCGGCCCCTGGCGCGGCGGCCCGCAGGCTCCCGTCCCTGGACCCTGCTCGATTACTTCCCCGACGACTATCTGGTTTTCATCGACGAGTCGCACATGACGCTGCCCCAAATCCGGGGCATGTATCGGGGTGATCTGGCCCGTAAAACCGTCCTGGTCGAACATGGTTTCCGCCTGCCCTCCGCCCTCGACAACCGCCCTTTACGATTCGAAGAATTCGACGAGCTGGTTGGCCAGGTGATCTACGTCTCGGCCACGCCCGGCCCCTACGAACGCGAGGTCTCGGAACAGATCGTCGAGCAGATCATTCGCCCTACCGGCCTGCTGGACCCGGACGTGGTCGTTCGTCCCACCAAGGGGCAGGTGGATGACTTGGTCAAGGAAGTCAACCAGCGCATCGCCGGGGGCCAGCGCGTCCTCATCACCACCCTCACCAAGCGCATGGCCGAGGATCTGGCCGATTACCTGGCCGAACTCGGTTTCAACGTCCACTACCTCCACTCCGAAGTGCACACCATCGAGCGCGTGGAGATCCTGCGGGACTTGCGTCTGGGCGTGTACGATGTCATAGTCGGGATCAACCTCCTGCGCGAGGGCCTGGATCTGCCCGAAGTCAGCCTCATCGCCATCCTCGACGCGGACAAAGAGGGCTTCCTGCGCTCCGACACCTCGCTGATCCAGACCATCGGCCGCGCGGCCCGGCATCTCGAAGGCAAAGTGATCATGTACGCCGACCGCATCACCGATTCTATGCGCCGCGCCATCGACGAAACCAACCGTCGCCGCGGCATCCAGGAAGCCTACAACCGCGCCCACGGCATCGAGCCCCGCTCCATCATCAAGGCCGTGCACGACATCACCCAGCGCGTCGCCAGCGAAGCTGCCGCCACCGCCCTGGCCGAACCGGGGCCGGTCTACCACGTCGGCGACGGCGGCGAAACCATCCTTTCCCTGCAAGCCCTCCCCCGTCCCGAACGCCTGCGTTTGATCAAAGAACTCGAAAAACAGATGCAAGAGGCCGCCCGTCAGCTCGAATTCGAGCAAGCCGCGGTCATCCGCGACCAGATCATGGAACTCCGCCGCAGCCTCCACGACGACGATGACCTCCCCGCCTGGGAGAGAATCAGGATGGCGGAAGCAGC